>JAUXTV010000030.1 GCA_030679025.1 Candidatus Woesearchaeota archaeon | reverse complement strand
AGCTAATTAAGTATGGTCCTGGAACACCATAACCTATATCTATCAATGTTTCTGCTTTAATATATTTTAAAAATTGTAGAGTTAGATCATGTCTTTTCCTATGGTAAGTTCCAGAAACTAAATTATGAAAGAATAGTGCTTGGCGAGCAATGACTTTCTGATATCTTTTATTATCGTAACCAGATTCTGCCTTATCAATAGTATATGATAAAACTTCTCTTTTAAGGTCTTCTACACTTAACTTATATGAGTTGAGCATCCTAATTATTTTAGAACCCACTTCTTTATCTTTTAAAGTTTTATTTACCAATGCAATAAGCTTCTCTCTAATTCTTGCTATAACTTTTTTATCTAAATCTCTTCCTACTGACATGTAAAAAATACAGAACCCATGATTTAAATATGTTCCTCTTAATAAATGAACAAATTAGTATGCTTCGACGCTGACCTAGCTGTTAGTCATTTCTAATTGTTTATTTTAGATTTACTTCAAACAAGTACTTATCAGCCCAGCGATCAATAAGTTAATTTTATAAACTCCTTTTTCATATATATCCTATGGATATCAAAGATTTGCCAAAAGCATACGAAGCCTTGCAAAAGAAGTATACTCTTCCTGCTTACCACGACTTGAACAATGAATTTGAACTTCTCTATATCTCAGCTTCTTTAGTTTCTTTAGATTTTCCTTTACGATTTATTCGACGTCGCATAGCAGATCGCATTGGTAATGCGGTCAATTATCTTCAAGCTTTATTACAGCCTAATCCTGGATCTTTAGTCCTTATGCGAGAAAGTTCTTTTTTTTCCAGCGATGAGAAACTCAAGATAGGAGATCTCTTACAACAAATGATTGCTTTGGAACGAACCTCTTTTGTTTTGGACTTGCAAGGCGATGAAAAACAAGATGCACACTATATTTATGAAACTTTCAAACAATGGATTTCTTTGAAAAAAATCTACGCAACTTTTATAGCACGCTTACCTGAACACTGGAAACAACAGGAAGACAAGAAACCTACCAAGAATCCTTATGTTGGTTAGAAACTGTTAGAAAAGCAAAGCTTTAAAAGATTCATTCTCCTAACACCTCTATGAAAGTCAAAGAAGTAGCCATGGTTGTTGCCTTAGCACTTCTCTCTGCTTTTTTTGTTGGACTTTTAGTTGATGCCTTATATGTAGAGCCTAAGTATGAAGATTTCTGCAAACAATCTGCACGTCCTTATCCTGAAAAAACTTATCCTGTGTACCCTGAACAATGTTCTCCTTATAACTTAACTGTACAAGAACGAACACTTATTGACCAATGCTTTGATGCAAAAGGCATGCCTGACTATAATGTAGATGACAAAGGATGCCAGACAAGCTTTAAGGAATGTAACTATTGCCAAAGAGACTTTGATCAAGCATTGCAAAAATACAATCGAAATGTTTTCTATATTGTTACGCCTTTAGGTTTAATAGCCATTATTCTTGGCTTGTTTATGGGCTTAGAAGTTGTTGGCTCAGGAATGATGTTTGGAGGTATTTTGTTGATGGCTTATGGCACTATGAGATACTTCTCGAATATGAGCAAATTAATGCGTGTTCTTGTGATAGGCATTGAATTAGTGTTGTTGATAATCATTAGTATCAAGAAGTTACGAAAATAATTAGCAATCTATTTAAGCAAGTTCTGTACACGTCTTTTTATGGATACTTTTGGAAAAAAATTAATGCGTCTTATTGATCGAGCAAGCTTTAAGGAACTCTTACTCTTTTGGCTTCTCTTCATGTTTTTACTAGGTTTATTCTATTTTATTCTGACTTTTTTTGGCGATGTTATTCTCTATAGGGGTAAAGTAGTAGAACCAGGATTTGATGGTTTTTTTATTACCCAATATTTCAGCTTTATCACTTCTATCTCCGCATCACAAGGATATGGGGATGTCTTTCCTTTAGGGATTGCTCGATTCTTCGCTGTCTTGGAAGCTATTACAGGACTTTTACTCTTTGGTATGTTAATTGCTAAATTAGTTTCTATCAAACAAGAAGTTATCCTCGATGAGGTTTATTCTATTTCCCATGATGAAAAATTAAGCCGTGTACGCTCCACGATTAATCAATATACCTTAGATATTAACAAATTAATGGATAAAGTGCATCAAGGATTGATTACGAAACGCAGCATCAAAGAGACTTGGGTTCATTTTTACTCCTTATCAAAAGCGTTGCAAGACTTGAATCAATTGATTTTTAATCCGAAGAGAGAATTCTCAGAATATGTCAAAACTTTAGATTTTAACCAACTGGATTTGTTAATTGTTGGCATGACTTCTGCCTTACAAAAAACAGTGCAATTTTTTGAGCTTGTTGACCAAAGAAAGCTGGAAGTGGATAGAGAACATGTAGCAGAGACATTATCTGTCATCTATAGTACTATGAAGCTATTTGTAGACCATTATATCCTTTTACCTGAGCTTAAACATCAATTAAGTGATTTAAGGCTTCTTTTAGATTCTACCAAAAACCTTTTAAACAAGTATATAGGATATAAAAAGTATATATAGACATTATATTGAGAACACTTCACACGAAGGGACTTTTTACGAAACACACATTACATATCTGGGGGGTGAGTGCAGTCTTAGGACTAACAGCGTGTCAGCCAGCAGAATATATGTCTCGTTCTTCTCCTTTTTATCCAGGAAGTTATTTGGATACGCCTGTAACTACACCTTCTGAACTCTTTGATGGTTTTTTAGACTCTTCTCAAAAGAAAACACAAACTCTTCCTGATCTACCACTTGAAACACGAGTACGTGGAGAGGAGGATTTACATGGACCTAATGCTTCGTTTATAGATTTTGCTCTACCTGCTGCTTCTGTTCAACCTGCTAAGCCCATTACAGAGTATGGACCTCATGTTTTTGAAATGATTAGCCATTCTCAACAAGACCCACAAGCTACTTCAATTTTAACAAATGGATTTCAACGAAGCCATTATAGTCATAGCCAAATCTTAGGCATTCCTTTTACTCTCTCTTCTCCAGGACAATCTTATTCTATCATTTCTACTTTTTCTTCTGATGCTCTTGAACAAAATTCATGGATGGTTGAAGAAGGAAATACCGACTCTGAACCTACTAAATATCCTTCTACCAGCAAAATTTGGAAAGTAGCACGCTATCTGCTTTTCCAAGGTGATGATCCTATCTCTAAAACCTATAGAAGCACTATGAATACTTTAGCAAAAGCATCTGATACACCTGTTCAATTATTCTTAGGTCCAAAATCCGGATTAAAGGTTGATTTAGATTATAATAAAGCTCGTCTTACTCTGCGTCTTCCTTTTTTTGAAACTATATCTACCGAATTAGAATATGAACACGGTATTTTTGAAAATAAAGAACATAGCGCTGTTAAACTCATGATGGGAATTAACTTTTAGAGTATTGTTACGTTGTCGGGACTTTTGAAGTATTTTTACACAAAAAAAGAAGATAACTTACCAAGGAAGTATTGTAAGTAAGTCATCAAGGTATTTTGTATCTAACTTATAAGATCCGTCTTGCTGTTGCATGTAGGTTCTTCTAGCTCCATTCATCTGTTCCACTACAACATCGGCTCTTTCATCTCCATCAATGTCCCTAACAGACATATTAGAGGGAATCCAGCAATAGGCAGTTAAGAGACTTCCAAGAGCAATTCCTCCAAGTAGGCTTGTAAAGCTTCTCGCTTTGGAGTTCTGTCTAGCTCTTTCTTCTTCGGCATACCGAGAATTCCTTTCCCGTTCTGCAATTCTCATTAAGTCCCAATACTCTTTTCTTCCACTGTCTTCTTCCATTTTTACCTCCATCTAATTTAGTTAATTTTGTAAAGCCTATTCAATATATAAGAATATGGTGAAAAATATTTTTCATCAAAATAGATATATTTAAATAAAAGAGAATTTTACTAAGATCATGGAAGAAAATCTAAAATCTCTAGGTTTATCTGAAAAAGAGATCAAGGTATATTTAGCTTGCCTTAAATTAGGAAACTCTAAAGCAAGTGAAATAGCTTTATATGCCAAGATTGAAAGACAAGCATCATATTATATTTTAAAATTACTAATGAAAAAAGGTTTTATTTCTGAAACAATCAAATCCGGCGTTCAATATTATGAAGTTTCTAATCCTAAAACTTTATTAGAAAAAATTGAAGAAGAGAAGAAAACTAAAGAAAATGCGATAAAAGAGCTTATTGAAGAGCAGAAAAAGCTAAAGAATGTTGCAATTCCAAAGGCAAAGGTCTCTTGGTACGAAGGAGTTGAAGGTTTTAAGACAATTATAAGAGAGATGTTAGAAGTTGAGGATAAAGAAATTTATTCTTACAATCCAGAAAAAGTAATAAAATTTATTCCTTTATTTTTAGAGTCTTATGCTTTGAAAAGAAAAGAAAAGAAAATAAAAACCAAAATAATCTCTGAAGAAACGACTTTTCTTAAAGAAGAAAAGAAAAAGGGGAAAGAAAAGTTGAGAGAAATTAAATTTCTTGATGAGATTATGAAAGGCAAAGATTATGGTTTAGCAATAGCAAAAGATAAGGTTATTTTTGTTAGAGTTACAGAAAAAGAACAAATAGGAATAAAAATAGAAGATAAATCTTTTGCAGAATTGCAAAAAAATATCTTTAATTTTCTTTGGCAAAGAATATCTAAATAAAGGATCTTATAATCTGTAATTGTTCAGAGCTTTTAGAAAAGCTTTTAAAGGATAGATCGTATAGGGTTGTATTGGGTTTCTAGGTTGTTGGGACATATATGAAACACTTATCCACAATTGCATTGGTTTTATTGTTAGTTCTTAGCGCATGCACTCCTCTCAACCAAGTTCAGACAAGCACTTCTGATCAAAGACTCAAAGAATTTTCCACTAGCGAACAACTTACAGCCTTCTTGAAAGAACATCAAGACCAACAAGGCGGCAATTATGGTGGTCCTTTTATGATGGCAGCTCGAGGTTCTGATGCAAATGAAGTCACTGGCGCACCAGCCTCACCCACTGCACAAAAATCTGCAGATTCTAACGCTGGTAGAAGTTATTCACAGACTAATGTACAAGAAGAGGGAGTAGATGAAGCTGATATTGTCAAAAATGATGACAGATACATTTACACTTTAACACAAAACAAATTAGTTATTGTTGATGCTTATCCACCTACTACTGCAAAAATTGTTACTACTCTAGAACTTGCCGGCAATGCACGAGACTTGTTCATTAACAAAAATAGATTAGTTGTTTTTACTGATCTCTATCCTCAATATTATGCTTTGGGAGGAGTTACTAGAGGCATAATGGAAGATACTGTTGTTGCATCATCTGGCGCAAGTGGTTCTGGAGAAACAGAAGAAGAATCTGATCCTGCTGTTGGAAAAATAATAGCTCCAGATATCTGGCCTCCACAGCCTTATCAACCTCCAAGAACTGGTGTACTCATTTATGATACTACTAATAAAGAAGATCCTGAACTTGTAGCTAATTACACTGTAGAAGGAAATTATTTACAATCTCGAATGATTGGTGACTATGTGTATGTTATTGCTCAGAATAATGCTTATTATGGTGGAGGACCAATGCCTTTACCAGCAATCAAATCTGAAGACCAATTAGTTATGGAATCTCCAGTATACTATTTTGACAACTGGGAACCTCAAATTAACTTTAATTCGATTGCTTCCTTTAATGTGCAAGATGTAGAAGATGTGAATTTACAAACTTTCATGTTAGGCTATGCAAATACCTTGTATGTCTCTGATAAAAACTTGTATATTGCTTATCAAAAACAAATTCCTTATGCTTACTATGAACAAGATCAAAAATCAAGATTTACTGAAATTATTATTCCTTTATTGCCGAATGATTTACAACAGACGATGTATGGCTTATTAGCAAGTGAAGAAGACTTCAATCTTGTACAACAAAAGATGTATGAGGCTTTAGAAACTCACTATAATAGACTAGATGCTGAAGAACGTCAAGAACTCCAAACAAAAATTGACAAGGCTTTACAAGAGTATGAATTCAAGCTGCAAGAAGAAAGGATGAAGACAGTTATTCATAGATTAAGCTTACAAGAAGGCATTGTTAAATATGAAGACAAAGGCGAAGTGAAAGGCAACTTGCTCAATCAATTTTCTTTAGACGAACATGAAACTTATTTACGTGTTGCTACTACTGTTGACTTCTGGGGATCCCAAGGCTCTCAAAGTTATAACAATGTCTATATCTTGAATGATAATCTTAAAGTCGTTGGAAAGCTTGAAAATCTAGCACAGACTGAAAGAATTTACTCTACTCGTTTTATAGGTGATAGATTGTATATGGTTACGTTTAGACAAATTGATCCTTTATTTGTGATTGACCTCTCTGATGTAGAAGCTCCAAAAGTTTTAGGACAATTGAAGATTCCTGGATTCTCCAACTATTTACATCCTTATGATGAGAACCATATTATAGGTTTAGGACAAGACACTGTTGCAGAACAAGGCAGAACTACTACTGGTGGTTTGAAGATAGCACTCTTTGATGTGACTGATGTCAACAACCCTAAGGAAGAAGCTAAGCTAATTATTGGCGGACAAGGCACTTCTTCTGAAGCATTTTATGATCCTAAAGCATTTTTACTTGACAAAGAAAGAAACTTTGTTATCTTCCCAGTGAGTGAAGTGAAAAATGGCAATTGGGAACATGTCTGGCAAGGAGTCTATGTCTTACGTGTACGACCAGATGTAGGCTTTACTGTGCAAGGGAAAGTAACGCATGCGACTTATGATCCTGCAAAGCCTTATGACACTTACTCTACGCAAGTACGACGCGCTCTCTATATTGGTGATGTCTTATATACTTTATCTCCAAAGAAGATCAAGATGAATGACTTGCGAGACTTACAAGTGGAACATAAAACGATTACACTACCTTACAAAGACGAAGAGTACGGTCCTATTATGTACTAAATAAATCTTTTATACAACTTTTCTATTGATGTACATCTCATTCATTATATTCTAGTAAATATATCTTTATATAAGACATTATCTCTGCTTCTCCTAATGGGGGTTGCAATGAACAGAAATATATTATTCAATGAAATTAATATCCGAGTTAAAATCCCTATTTCTTCCAAGCATGGATTTATGACTTTTTTTACTGCCATTAAATAACCCCTGGGAGTATCATCATTGGTCTTCCTCGTCTCCGATACATATTATATAATGCGATTGCTCCAGCTATTCCCATTGCGGCTACTCCCACAGCCACAAATGGATTTTGAGTATTATCATTAATACTATCCCATTCAAGAGATGAAAAGAAGGGTGACGTATTGCCATTTCCATTTAGCTGTACTGCAAAATCCATAGTTTGATTTTGTAACAATGCAGG
>JAUXTV010000029.1 GCA_030679025.1 Candidatus Woesearchaeota archaeon | reverse complement strand
CAACAATACCGCAGCGAGATATGATACTCCCAGATGCACATTTACAAATACCTTGGAAAGTAATCTATGTAAGTGATAGATTATTAGGGATGCCTCTCAGAGATACAAAATTAATTGTAGCAGTGTATCACAAGAGTGATCCAAATAAAGCGATTTTCGTTGGAGAACAACAGCTAAGAGTTACGGAAAATGAAGAAAAAAATGCAACAGTAGATAATAAATCAGGTGTAAGTCCTATACCTCCAGCAACATCTGTACCATGTAATCTATCGAATCTTAATTGGTATGATTTTGACCTTGCTTGGTCTGATTCGATTGACAAAATAATAATGTTTACAAATGATAAAGCCATTTTAGGATTCACTGCTCAGAATTGTAAAGACACAATTGTCACATATGACATAATTGCCTATAAAGATTGGTTTAAAGATGAAGGAACAATTGTAAAGACAGCCTCAACATTAATTAAAGAAAATAATGAAAATATAAGAGTGCCTATTGTTTTACAAAAACCATCAATTAATGAAAATAAATTCTCTTTCAGATTAAAAATCAACGGAGTACAACAAGGTAGACGAAGCTACTATATTGGACGAAGATAATGTTCCTCAAAAAATCACTCAAGCTATTGAAAGAGAAGTTTTATCCACTATTCTTTAGTGAGTTAGTTTTTCTCTTTGCAACATTCTTCTTTTTAGTCTTCGCAAAAAATAAACTAGCAACTTATGTTCTCAAGATTCAAGAATACTCAGCAAATGCAGCTGCTATTCAGCAAGGCGCAGATCCAACACAAGTTATGCAGTTTTTAGAAGGTTTCCAGACAGTTACTAATAATGCAATCCTCTTTGCATATATAATTATTCCCTTAGTTTTAGCAGTTATTTGGATAGTCACTCAAACTTTGTTCTGGTATGCACTAAAATCGCCAAAGATTAAACATACAAAAGCATTTTTCTTAAAAGCAATACTTATGCAGGTCGTAGTCTTGTTAGTTATCTATGGAGTAATAGTTAGCATTCCACAATCATTTAGTCTCTTCGATACTATTGATATAGCTATTCTAAAAGGTCTCCTTACTCTAGTGTTTTCTTTTGTTCTCTTTATAGCCCTAGCAACTTTAGAAAATCAAAAAAAGTTTACAGTACTGAAAGAAATTCTGCAAAAAGTAAAAAGAAGTCATAAAGTAAGCATACCCTTCATCTTACTCTTTGTTGTATTTTTAGGACTCTCATTTTTATTCTTTAATTTATTCACAACGTATATGACTGGACAAGTAGTTATTGTTACGATTATTCCATTGACACTCTATCTTCTCATAATGATGTTATTGTTTATATGGTTAAAAGTTATTTTCTACATAAAAATGCAAGAAATATAAATGCAGGAGCTAGGATTCGAACCTAGGTAGGCACTAAGCCTCCAGGTGACTTAGTCAAACTCCTAAGCTTCGCCTCTCGACTTTTAAGTTGTCAAGATCTGGCGCGTTTGACCGCTCCGCCACTCCTGCATAAGATTAAACCAACAACTACCCCTTTTATAACTTTTGGAAATTTTCCCACACATAAAACTTATAAACTGTAAAGTATATATTAGAGTATATGAAAGACTCTTCAGACTGTGCAAAATATGAATCTTTAGTAGCTGCATTAAAAAGTGGACAAGATCCGGCTGGTATGAGTGATTATGAAATAGGTGTCTTTATGGATCGTCATATGAGAGAGTGTCCGACAGGATATCATACTGCAAGAAGTTTAGATCAGGAGAATTTTTTACGAGTAGGTCCTGAAACAACAGATCCTCAAGAATTATCGGCTTTAAAACAAAGAATTTTACAATCACTTCTAGACAAATTGAAAGAAGAATAAAGAAAAAATTACTGGCTGCCAGGGAACTTTTTAATTCTCTTTCTACCAGGATACCATTTGCTGACTTTGTCTTTCAACCATTTATAAGTGCGTAAAGTAGCAGTCTTGCCAAAGCCACAAGAAGCGCAAACTCGCTTGATCTTATGATAGGAAGCTTTTCCACAGCGTCTACATCTAATATGCAAACGTCCATGAATACGTTTCTTACCCTTTGCTGCTGTTCCTTTACTTGCCATAAGTCATCACAGGTTATTCTGGAGATATAAATATAATCGTGTCGCCGCGTATGAATATTTTGCCTATCTTGCGTTTGACTGCATTATTTTCTCTTTCTTCTGCTTCTTCTAAGACAGTGTTAATGTGAATATCAAAGGCTTTTAATTTGCCTACGAATTGCTTGCCGTTTTTGAGCTCAACAATAACGCGTTTGCCTCTTGCTGCGTTTAAAGCATCCAATGGTCTATCAGATTCCATGAGTAATAACCCCCGAAAATTATAATTTTGCAAACAGAACAGGGTATTTAAATCTTTGGGAGAAAATAAGGAAGGAGGAGTTTAATGTCTTTCATTTGTTTCTGGCTGCCTAAGTTTATTAAGAAAGCGGATTTTGTTGAAGGATACATATCGATGAATTTTTTCAAACCATTAAAATCACTGGACTTTACTGTTTCTTTGTATTTGACTTCAATAGCTGTTAGTTTGTCTTTTTCTATAATGAAATCAACTTCATGTTCATTTTTATTCTGCCAGAATTTTATCTCTTCAGCCATATTTTTTACTAGCGCGGATAAGATGAAGCTTTCAAACAAAAATCCGGAGTCATTTCTCAAATGCAAGTCATTGAAGTTTTTCATAAAATAATTTCTCACTCCAGTATCTAGGAAGTAAATTTTAGGTATCTTGACTATTTCCTTGTTCTTGTTAGTGTAGAAGGGTTTAATGATCTCAATAATGAATGTTTCTCTGAGCACCTCTAGATTGTTCTTTATTTCTCTGAGAGTGAAAGAGGTTAGCTTTGAGAGCTCTTCATATTTTATTTTCTGCCCATTGTTGACCGCGAGAAATTCTATGAGTTTTTTCATGTCCAATATCTTATCAATTTTGAGATAATCAACAAGATCTTTCTTGACATAGAGATCAAAAATACT
>JAUXTV010000023.1 GCA_030679025.1 Candidatus Woesearchaeota archaeon | reverse complement strand
CCTGCCATAATCTGAACAAACTCTATATCCCTGAAATATTTGTATTTCCTGTAAATCTCGTGATCGTCAAAATCCTTGTCGTCCATTCCAATAAACGGGGCCAATTCATTTTTGTAAATTTTTCCGTTTTTCTTTACCCATAAATTTGATATTCCAGTATAATCAGCTTTTTTGTCAAGAGCATTTGCAAGTTCTACTAATGCATCATTGCCTTCGCCACGGCAGAGAACGTCAATTTCTTCCACCTGTTCGATAATCTCTGGAAAGAATGAACTGTCAAAACCGCCAACGACTGCAATGCATTTTGGGCTTTCTTTTTTCAGTCTTTTAGTTGTCCTAATCATGAAATCCCTGTAAGCCGTCATTGAAGACAAAGCAACAATGTCTGGATTGAATTTCTTGAGTTCAGCAAAAATCTCGTCATCTGTTCCTACTGCTACATCTGTTTGGTGCCCTGCTTTCTTTAAAGATGCAGATAGGTTCATTACACCCTGTAGGGGAAACCATACATCTTGTAAGAACATTACTTTTGCCATGTGCTCTTTTTTAGTTTTACTTGTTATAAATCTTATGGAACTTATTTATTTTTCGCGACGATAACTTCTGCCTTTTCAGACTTGTTCATTATCTTTAACGGGTATTTTTCAATCATGAATCCGTACATGTTTTTTTCTTTCCTTAACTTTGCAATTGGATTGTACATTCTAAAAAATAAACTATTTTTTGTGAGATTAGATATTAAAGCTGCCTTTTCTATTAGCTTAACCATGTCTTTAGTTAACCAATAACTGTTTTTCTCGTACCATTTTGTATTTTCATTCCAGTCCTTTAAAGATCTTGGAGAAACAAAGCTGCTGGATAGTGCCGTTTGATACATTTCGGTGTTAGGTTCCGGAATATAAAACAAAACTGATGCTTTAGCGCAATTATTTTCTTTTAATAATTTATTTTTCAAATTCAACGTATCTAAAAACTCTGCCTTGCTTTCTGTTGGGTATCCGCCCTTGAATTGATAATTAACTATTAACTGATATTTGCTTAATTCCTTATTCTTTTCAATTATAAATTCAGGGGTTATGTTCTTGTGCAATATTTCCAGCATGCGCTTGTTACCTGACCCTAAATTAAATTCGATTCTTTTGCATCCGCTGGTTACAAGTTTTTTAATAGCATCGTCATTTAACTTGTGAAGTAAATCTGCATCAAGCTTGCCCAAACTGTAATTATAACCCTTATCTGATAATGATTCAATTAATTCCAATAACCTTTCACTGTCTTTGGCTGCCAGCTCGTCAACAA
>JAUXTV010000006.1 GCA_030679025.1 Candidatus Woesearchaeota archaeon | reverse complement strand
TTATCACAATGGCTAACCCTCTATCAGCGTAATCAACACTTCTTATTCTTCGGCTGGTGGAAAGGTACAAACAACTGATGGATAAGAAGCAACTAGAGTATGAAAACTCCAAACAACGAGCTTCAAGAGAAGAACCAGAGTGATGTAAATAGATTTTTATATACTGAAAGTGACGAAGAAGAGGAAAGAGGTGGCATAGTGCCGACAGTTATAACAGTAAGCAAGCTTAGAAAAGACTTCAAAGTCAAGGAAAAAGAAGCTGGATTTCTCGGTAGTCTCAAGGCGCTCATTCGTCCAAAAACAAGAACAGTAACTGCTGTAGACAATATCTCATTTAATGTCAAAGAAGGAGAGATCTTAGCATTTATAGGCCCAAATGGAGCAGGAAAAAGTACAACTATTAAGATGCTCACAGGCATCCTGCATCCAGAAAGTGGGAAAGCGAAAGTATTAGGCTACAATCCTTGGACGCAGAGAAAAGAATTGGCATATAATATTGGTTCAGTCTTCGGGCAAAAACCGCAGCTCTGGTATCATCTGCCAGCCATAGATACTTTTAATTTATTTAGTAAGATCTATGAGCTGGACAAGAAAGACTATGAAGATAGATTGCAGTATCTCGTAAAAATATTTGAATTGGAAGAGCTCTTGAGAATTCCCGTAAGAAAATTATCTCTAGGTCAAAGAATGAGGTGTGAGATAGCTGCGGCATTATTGCACAGACCAAAAATGCTCTTCCTGGATGAGCCAACCATAGGTCTGGATATTGTAGCAAAGCAGAAGCTGCGTGAGTTGATCAAGGAATTAAATAGAAAAGAAAAGATGACTATCTTCCTGACATCGCACGATACTCAGGATATAGAGCATTTATGTAGAAGAATTGTCATAGTTAACCATGGAAAAATCATTTACGATGGTTCTGTTGCTGATCTTCATAAAAGGTTCTTGAGAAATAAGGTAATCTCAGTCAAGTTTGAAGAGCCTGTGAAAACAATGCAGCTGCCAGGTGTAAAAGTGCTGAAGATAGGCAAATATGCAGTAGATCTGGAAGTGAATGTGAAAGAGAAATCCATTATCGAAGTAGTGGAGATGCTTATGAAGAAATACAAGATTGCGGATATCAACATCAGTGATCCGCCTATTGAGGAGATTATCAGCTTGATCTACAAGAGAAAATGAGCCTGGCAAAATACTATGAAATAGGAAAAATTAATCTGCAGAATAATTTGGCGTATAAGGCAGAGTTCATCATTCATGGCTTATTCATAGGATTGATCATTTTCATTTTTGTCAACCTCTGGAAAGCAATCTATACGACAAAAGTAACAATCGAAGGATTCACCATTGTCATGATGATCTGGTATTTAGTCATGACAGAATCCATAGTGACAGCGCAAGGCCACATTATCAAAGATCTGAATGCAGAAATCAAAAATGGAGAAATTGCTAACAGCTTGAATAAGCCTTATCATTTCTTAGGCTATCATTTTGCAAAATGTATGGCTTATACAGGTTTAAGTTTTGTAATGACTTTAGTCATAGGAGGAGTTATTGCGTATCTCTTAATTGGGCCATTCACTCTTGCTTGGTATACTCTGCCATTCATAGCTATCGCAGTGATATTCGCTTTGATTATTGACTATAGTATTAATACATTGATTGGTCTATTCGCCTTTTGGATGGAAGATACGTCTGCGTTTGAGTTTCTCTATGCAAAAATAGTCTTTGTCGCTGGAGGTATGTTAGTCCCTTTAGAGATATTTCCAGAAATGATAGGAAAAGTATTAAGCAAACTACCGTTTAGTTATATCGCATATCATCCTGGAAAATTATTTGTGAACTTCAGTTTTTCAGACTTTCAGCAAGTAATCTTAGGCCAAGGAATCTATCTCCTAGTTTTAGTTCCTCTTTTATTTTTGATATTTCACAGAGCCATGAAGAAGGTGCAGATCAATGGTGGCTAAAATGTTGAAGTTTATCTGGAGTTATGTAAAGATTAATATCCAAAGTGGCATGGAGTATAGATGGAATTTTATGCTGCAGGTAGTATCGATGTTCCTAAATGATATTATCTGGTTAGTATTTTGGTATATCTTCTTCAAAAAGTTTCCAATAATTAATGATTGGGGATTTATAGACATACTCTTGATGTATGCAGTGTTAACTGTCAGTGTTGGTATTGCAGGAGTAGTCTTCGGAAACTATTTGGAGATTGCAAGAATCATCAAGAATGGAGGCCTAGATTTCTATCTAAGTTTGCCAAAAAGCGAATTAATGCATCTTTTAGTCAGCAATTGCAGGTTTACTGCACTAGGTGATCTCATCTTTGGTTTCATCATAGCTATAGGATTTATAAGCCCAATAAAATGGCCGCTGTTTATACTCTTATGCACATTAGCGACAATCATCGTAGTGTCATTCTCTGTCATTCTTGGGGCCTTATCGTTTTTCATAGGAAGTTCCACAGAATTATCAAGAAATGGTATCTTTGGTCTCTATGCGACTTCAAGTTACCCCTTTAGTATTTTCCAAGGCATGACAAAGGTGATTCTTCTCTTTATCATTCCAGCAGGATTTGTTACAGGTGTTCCAGTTGCATTGCTCAAGACTTTTAATTGGACGCAGTTAGGATATATGATTCTTTTTACTATAGTGTTAGCAGTCTTGGCAAGAATATTATTTAGAAAAGGAATCAAGCGCTATGAGTCAGGAAATGCTATTGTTGCAAGAGTATAAATAGAAAGTTAAAAAAATTCCTTATATTGTTTTCTAACCTCATCAAAAGACTGTTTCCTAAAATCAAACTGATTCTCAGGATTATTATTGATAATATTAAGGGAATCCATAAATGCTTCATCAGAAAAAGGCTCTAGTCCTAAGGATCGGCATATTGCAAGAATAATCGCTCGCTCTTTATCGATATTTTCTTTGTTAGTAATCATTCTCTCAGCTTCAAAATAGTTAATATATTTATTCTGCACTAAAGCAAACTCAATATTTTTATATTTGAAAACATAAGTTTTAGTGGCAAAAGCTACGCCGTTTGTCCAGCCCAGCCGTTGTAAAATCAAGACAGTCTCTGCAAATTTTTCATTGGGAATAGGAAGAGAATGTTCTTCTCTGCTGTCAGAGCCTCCCCAAGCGCCGTATTTGAGAACCAATTCAGCTTGCTTGTTCGTAATACGTAAGCGAAGATCAATCTTCTCGTCCTTGATCTCTCGAACATCTTTGACTAGACCATGATTAAAATATATTAAAGAGAAGCGATCTTTTTCTCCCACAAATGTTGCTATCTTGTGAAATTTAGTGAGTAGTGTTGCAAATTTTCCTGGAGTTTTTCCTCGTACTTCCACTTCATAAGATGCTTGATGAGGTTTAGACATAAAAGAATAGATAAAAGAGACTATATAAAATTAAGTGCTAGATTTTCTTCTGCTTATAATGATCTCAGAAACTTCCATATTGCGAGGTAGTCGTAAAATATGCAAAAGAAGTTTCGCCAAATCTTTAGGATCCATGTAGCCCTCCTTAACCACACCAGGACCTCGTAAATTAGAGTTGAATCCTCCAGGATGAAAACCAATCACTCGAATGTCATCTTGCTTTAATTCAGTTTGTAGCACTTTAATAAATCCAAGGACAGCATGCTTAGTCGCTGTGTACGTGCCATGTCCTGGAAAATGTTGAAAGGAAGAAGTAGATCCTACAACAACAATATCAGCATGATTTTTCTTGAGAAGAGAGAAAGAGAAGAGTTTAAAGAAAAGTTAGAGAGAAATAAGGAATTTTATAAGGCTTTAAACAGATTGTTTGAAAAAATCAGAATAATAAACTTAAAGTAAGCTGTCACAAAGCAGTTTGAATTGTCTATTAGAAAGAGAGTTGATGTTCTTTTCTAACAAGCTATCAGGAATGTTTAACTTCGCTATGAAAGCTCTAGATTCATTCTTCGTGTAGTGGTTGCGTCGCATCAGACCATACAGCAGTCCATTCTTTATTTTTTTATCATCCTGCAGCGCGAGCTCCTTGAGAAGTTGTTCTTGAGCAGTGAGGGGCTTTGTTCTTTTCTCCAAAACAATCAATGCTGATAAGACTCTTGGTTTTGGCGCGAACATCTCTTTTTTTAATTCCATTTTCTTGCGAACATCGAAAAATAAGCTTATAATTTTGCCAAGTTTTTTTTCTTTGTCAGAGAGTATGGTGAAGAAATTATTTCCTGTTAGGAGAACAACTCTTGCTATGTTAGTTTTGATGATTTTTTTGAGCAGAGGTTCAGAAATAGAGAAAGGAATGTTTGCTACTAGTTTATTGCAGGCAATATGTTCAATCCTGTTTAGGATATTGTCATAGATGACTTCAACATTGTCAGGCAAGGCGTCTAGATAAGGCTTGAAGCTCTTGTCAATCTCAATCGCGTAGACTTTTTTCACCTGCTGAGCTATATGTTTTGTGATGTCTCCTTTTCCAGGGCCAACTTCCAGAACAACATCAGTAGCGTCTAGGTGTGCGTGCTCTACCATAGTTATGATTGCTTGCTTATCAATGAGAAAATGCTGGTCAAAGGATAATGCTTTTGAAGAAGTCATTTAAGCCAGTCCCTTGCTGTTGAAATAATGAATATACTCTAGTTTAGTTCCTTGAAATCGAAGTAAAGTAACATGACAATTATGATGATACATGGATCCTCGTTGTTTAAAAGATAGACCAAATTTCCAGCCCAAGAGCGCTCGTATAATTCCTCCATGACATACGATGACAATAACTTTTCCTTGATGTTCTCGAAGAATCTTATTAAGTGTTCTTTTTGCGGCTAGATATTTTTTAACAGTTCGCCAATAGCCGGACAGATAATATTTTTTAGTCCATAAGATTTTATTAACCTCGCACAATCCATGTTCAACAACAGGTCTTTTATGAATGGCTTTTCCTATAATAGTAGCAGTTTCTAGTGCTCTGGTCATGGTGCTGGAGTAAAGAACATCAATCTCATCTTGCATACAAACAAATTGACGTGCAATATTCTTGGCCTGTTGTTTTCCCAAAGAAGATAATCCAGGTCCTGGAGTTTGTTCTTGCGTTCCATCTTGTAGAGGAGATCTATCGCCGTGCCTCACAAAATAGATCAGAGTCTTTCCCTTTTGATAGTCTGTGAGATGTTTGAGCACCATAGGAAAATAAGCTAGTGATGAGTAATCTGTAAACTTACCTGTTGCTTCTTAGCAGTAAGTGATCCAGTTCCGCCTATAGGAAATGTAATATGAGGGGTAGTATGTCCAAAGTCAACGCCTGTAACAACAGGAATGTGGTCTAATGCTTGTTTGGAGGTAATTATTTTAGCAAGCAAGTCATCAGTCATTCCAGAAGCTTTCTGAAATCTTCCTATAACTATGCCTCGTACGCCAGCAAATCCAGGTTGATGAAGTAATGATTGCAAGTCTCTATCAAAATGATGTGGTTTTGATTCTTCATCATCTTCAATAAAGAGAATAGTATTTTTGAGACTAGGCATAAAAGGAGTGCCTTGAAGTAAGTTAAGGGTGCAAAGATTTCCTCCTAGTAGAGTGCCTTCAGCAGATCCTTCATGAAGAACTAAATAGCCTTTATTTTTTATAAATTTCCTTTTGTTCTGGTCTTTGTACCATGCGTCATCGCTCCAGGTTGGAGAAGGAAGTACAGGAATAGGTTCAGGAGTCATAAAACATTTTTTAAAATAGTCCAGAGTGTACTCAGATCCTTTCTGCATAGAAAAAGTAGAAAAGTGTGGTCCAGAGTAAGTTACTAATCCAGTCTTTGCATAAATAGCGTTTTGGAGAGCAGTAATATCTGAATAACCGCATAAAATCTTAGGGTTTCGTTGGATAAGACTATAATCTAGATAAGGTAAGAGTTGGTTTACATTAAATCCTCCAATAGTAGTTAATATCCCTTTAACACGTTTATCAGAAAAAGCTTCATGAAGATCTTCAACTCTTGATTGTATAGAAGAGGAATTAAAGGCGTCTTGTTCTTCTGCATGCCTTGAAAAAGTTACTGTTAATCCTAATTCCTGAAGTCTTGAACAAGCAAGAGCTCTCGATTCTTTGGAGATAATGCCTAGGCTTCGTGAGGGAGAGATAACTCTAATCTCATCGCCTTCTTGGAGCTTTGCCGGAATGATCATTGCAAACAAGAGAGATTAAGTATTTATAATGATTTTCGAACCAAAAAATTTAAAGAAAGGACATACACGCGTATAAATAGAATAAGTGCTAAAAACCGACAAAATGCAACAGTTTAAGCTCCAAGAACTCCCAAACCCCTCACTTTCCAAAAAGAAAGGAAAATAAGCATATACCAGCTATATACTCACTCCCGAGGGACAAAAAGGTTTATATAATACCTTAGACACCTGAATCCATGAAAGACATCCTTATTAAGAAAGTCAGCAAAGTAAAAGGTATTCGTTTTCATAATTTCTTGAATAATAATCAAAAAGCAGCTATTGCTCACATGGAAGACAAATCTAACCAAGCAGTCATGGAATGTCTCAAAAAACCGTGCGTGTTTGTCGTTACCCACGACGAGCACTTCAGAAAACCATTAACTCCTTTAATTCTTAACAACAATCAAGGCATGATTTTCCCCCCACAAAAATTCCCAGAGTTACATCCTAAAGCAACTTGTTCTTCTCCATCAAAAAAAGTACATGAATTCTTAGTTCGTGAATTAAGACTCTACATTGATGAAAATGAAGCAACTATGTTAGTTGGATTATAAGCTGTTTTACTAATCAAATAGATAAATTTTTAAAAGATAATCGAAGATCTAAAATTATGAAGCTATTTTTAGGCGGTGGTGGTAATAGTAATGATTCGCTTGAACTAGACAAACTATTTGTTAGTTATTTAGACACAAAAAAACCTCTATTATATATACCTATTGCAATAGACACTAATAGAATCTCGTATCCTAAATGCTTTAAATGGATTAATAACACATTTAGTCCATTGGGTGTAAAGAATATTGTTATGTGGACAGAATTAAATAATAAGACCATAAAAGATCTAGGAAAATTTTCAGGAATTTATATTGGTGGAGGGAATACTTTCAAATTACTTAAGATAATAAAAGAATCCAATTTTTTTGAAGTTCTTGATCAATCAGCTAAAAAAGGAATACCTATATATGGTGGAAGTGCTGGAGCCTTAATACTAGGAAGAACAATAACAACAGCTTCCAAAGCAGATACAAATGATGTGAAATTAAATAATTTTTACGCATTAAATTTTCTTAATGGCTGTGATGTTGCATGTCATTATATGTCTGAGCAAGACAATATAATAAAAGAAATGATAAAAAAACATAATCTTCAAAAAGTTTTAGCAATTCCAGAAAATGGCGGACTTTTAGTTGTTAATAAAAAGATGAAGGTAATTGGACCGGGGAGCACTTTTCTTTTCCAGAATAATGATAAGTTGGAGATTAAACCAGGGAAGTTTATTTAAAATTAGTGCCTTTTTCTAAGTTCTGCAACACATGTATCTGAATT
>JAUXTV010000072.1 GCA_030679025.1 Candidatus Woesearchaeota archaeon | reverse complement strand
CTTTTTCAGCACAGAAAGTGGCAAACCATTTACCGGTAGGAGTTTGCTTAATTGTTAAAGTCTTAATTTTCCCTTCAATAGCCCTATGCTGGACAATATTTAATTTGCCCATCTTTGAAACATATAATTTTCCACCTAAAGAAAATCCTGATTGCGGGTATGTAATTGAATCGTACCTGTTTTTGCCTTTGAACCGAGGAAAGCCTGGCTTCTCGCCTTTTTCTAAGCGATTGTAAAAGTTATCGAATGCAAAAGAAATCCTTTGGTTAATATTTTGCAATACCTGGGAATGCACTCTCTTAATGGATTTATGCTCCTGCTTTAATCCAACCAAGGAGTTATCCAAATCAAATTTAGATAAGTTTTTCCCTGTTTCATTGTAAGTATTAATTTTCAATTCCAACTGCTTGTTATATGCAAACCGGGCTATTTCGAAAGTTTCTTTAAGGATTATCTTCTGCTTTTTTGTTGGATAAAGCCTAAATTGATAGCTTTTTATTATTTTTAATCACCAAAATACCTAATAAACTTTTAATATATAAACCCTGTGCGCACACATGTCAAGTGGTGTCTAGTAGTCCCTAAATATGTATCACTTAGAAGGTATAATCTTGTTATATCCTATGACTTTATTCTGTCAATTCATCCCTACCTTTAAAAGGGTGGTTCTTGGCAAAATAATTTTCGAATATTACATGAAGTCAATATAAACGTAACTTTTAAAAAGGCAGCCGAAATTCCTGCATTCCATGCTAATCGAAGTATATGACGTAGGTGGGTCCAAATTACGGGGCGCGTTTGCAATGCTAACTTCAAGAGTATTATTACTTGAAAGAATGGAAGAGCCAACAAGGCCTGACTTCTATAACCAGATCTTGGAAATGTCGCCTAAATTAAGAAAAACATCTGTTCCAAGCTGTGTTTCTGTAAGCGTACCCGGTCCAGTTGACGGAAAAACATTGATTAAAGTTCCGCAATTAAATCTTTCAAACCCAATCAACCTTGAAGAAAAATTAAGTTCATTAGGTCCAATTCACGTTGAAAATGATGTGAATGCGGCTGCTTATGCAGAATTAAATGAAGGTATTGGCAAGGAATACAATAATTTCTATGTATTAACATTAAGCACTGGTATTGGCGCAGGGATTGTATTAAATGGAAACGTCATCGGAGGCAATTCCGGAGAGTTCGGTCATTGCGTGCTTGAAACTGACCCCCAAAAACTGGTCTTTGTTGAAAAGTGCGGATGCAAAAATAAAGGCTGCTGGTGTTCTTTCTCTTCAGGGAACGGTTTATCTTATTTGGCAGGATTATTTGTTGAAAAAGGTCTCGATTGCGAAGATTTATTCTATAAAGCTAAAAGGGGAAATGAATCTGCAAAAAAAATAATCAAAGAAGCACGTGAATACAATGCACACGGAATAGGCAACATGGTAAGTGCGTTAGATGTTGAAGCAATTTCTATCATGGGCTCGTTAGGATTAAACCAGTTTGATTTAATCATTCCATCAAAACAAGAAATCAGCAAATACACTTTAAACAACGTTCCAAAGATTACCAAAACTAAATTTGGTGAGGATATTGGATTGATTGGCGCATTTTATTCCGCTAAATCTTTTTTTTAGAACATAGGAAAAGATTTTATGAAAGCAGCTGTAATCGGACTTGGAAAAATTGGTAGAAGGGTAGCCCTCCAGCTATATACCAAATCGGTTGATGTTCACTGTTATGACAAAAATGTAGAAGCAATGCATACTCTTGCTACGGTAAGGGATTCTCCAACCGGATATTCTAATTCGCTTAACTGCTTTAAAACTCCTTACCAGGCAGTCTGGAAGATGCCAAAACCACGAGTTGTGTTACTCTTTGTGCCTGCAGGCAATGCTGTTGATGAAGTAATCTATCGCACTGAATTAGGATTAGCACCTAATGACGTAATTGTTGATTGCGGGAATTCGCATTATAAACATTCTATACAAAGAGCTGAACGATTAAGCAAAAAAGGGATAGGATTTTTAGATGCAGGATTT
>JAUXTV010000194.1 GCA_030679025.1 Candidatus Woesearchaeota archaeon | reverse complement strand
CATCGCAAATATAGAAGCCGCCATGTTTTAACTCTTCTATTTCTTTGAAATTATTAGGCATTAAAGGACCTGGATAAGTAATTACTCCATAGTCAGGGACGCGCTTTTCCATAACAAAGTGCGGATGACCGCCAGCATAATAGTTGAATCCCTTTGGCAATAAAGTGTATGATTCTCCCTCTACTTTTTCCAAGTCTTTTGGACGGAACTCATTCAATAAAGTATGGAACATAAATATCTTAAATCCTGTTTCTGCTTCTAGATTTGTTTTGTCCAAAACTTTATAATGTGTTTTTTCTAATCCGCCAGCTAGACCTATGACTCCTGTGATCTTCGTATTAGTTTTATCAATGGTAAATTCCAGTTTATTATTCTTGAACTTGAAGACATTATGACAGAGACCTGCCTTTTCTAAAACGTCAATCATAGTTTTTCCAGAGGGAGAATAGTCGTGACTGCCTGGGATAATGTATACATCAATATTTTCTTCTTTTAACCGATTTAATTGAAAAGCAACTTCCTTGATGAGATCAATTTGTGGGATGGAAGTGTTGAATAAATCACCAGCAATAAGCAAGAAACCTACATGTTCTTCGATACAGATGTCTATCATCTTCTGAAATGAAAGCAGGCTTAGGTTCTTCATTTCCTCTTCACGCCAACCACCGACGTGACAGTCTGATGTATGTGCAAACTTCATACTCTTGACAACCCCACCCAGAACGTCTTTCTCTACTTTAAAAGGATTTATCTCCTTTATCTTCTATTTTTTAGCGCTTGCCCAAACTATCTCAAAATAATTCTTAAAGGCATTTGCATACTCCACACCTCTTATTTCAATTAATCTAGGCTCTTCTTTTAAGAGCATAATAATGGTCCTATCTGCGAAGGCAACAATACCCATGGGAGAAAGATATTTTTCTGGCAAGAATCTACAGCTATGCTCCATGTCCCATTCTTTTATTCTTTCTCTAATATCTTGAGTGTCAGGCTCTACTAACCTCCATTTCATCTTGTTCATTTGCTTGATATAATGAGGGAATGCATGTTTCATATAATTAGGAGTTTTGAGACCTGCACCAATCAGAATTATTTCTTCCTTCTTTTTTATGCAAGTCTTGATTAAGTCTGAGAATAAGGTTTTCATCCCCTCAATGCCTTCAAAAATATTAATGCTTATTTTCTTTTCTTTTGACTTATACTGCTCACTGAGCTTTGGCAAGATATCCTTGATTAATCTTTGTTTTTCTTTCATCATCTCCTCTAATGCTTCTGGATTAGTTGGGGAGAAGTGTTTCACAAATTTCTTGATCTTGAGATTGACCAAACCTTTTTTCTGCAATTTTTCTAACACATCATATGCTGTCCGACGATGCAGCCCTGATTCTCTGGCTAAACTTACAGCACTTGATTCTCCCAACTTTATTAACAGCAGATATATCTTTGCTTCATTCTTCTCTAATCCTAATTGCTCTAGAACGAATTCATCTTCCACCATGGATTAGCATTCTCTTTGGCTTTTTATAAACCTTTTCTTTGTGTGAAAATTTTACCACATAGCCTTATAACCATTTCTAACCATCTCTTTTTATGACATTCAAAACCAAAGAACTGATCTTTATTGCCTTAATGGCTGCATTATTGTTTGTTCTCAATTTTACTATTGGCGCCGGCATAATCGCAGCAACAGGTATTCCTGGAAGCTCAGCATTAATTGATGGCATAACTAATTTAGCTGTAGTAACTTTTGTTGCATTAGTTTTAAGAAAGTTTGGATCTATAGCACTTCTTTACCTTGTTTATGCTATAATTGCTTTACCAACGCATATGGCTGGCGGACCTCCAGGATTTATCTTAAAAGTTCCTTTACTAGCTGGCTCTGCTTTATTATTTGACTTGACCATTTATCTTCTCAAATATAGAAAGTCTGGATTTATTATTGGATTGCCTATACTTACTTTATTTGGATTTGCGCTCTATATAGCCACTTATTATTTCTTGGGTATGCCTGAATTTCAAAAATTATTGACAGCCTTACCAGTCATATTTGTTAGCTTTACAGTTCTTGGATACATCGGTATGTGGATCGGATTCAAGATATATAATAGAACTAAGCATAAGAGAGTAGTTCTCCAAATTACTGCATAATAACAAGTAATAAAATTTTATTTTGATAACAACCTTTATATAATTACTCTAGCTTGCAATTTCTATGTTTCAAAAGTTCACGACTAGAGAATTGGTTTTCATTGCTCTTATGGCTGCTTCTCTATTTGTTGTTAATCTTGTTTTAGCTAGTGGAATTGTCGCTGCCACTGGCATACCTTTGGCAAGTGGTTTTTTGACTGGTATTACAATAGGTCTGTGGGCTTTATTGATGATCAAAATAGTGCCCAAAGTAGGATCATTAACGCTTCTTTTTTTGATCTATAGTATCCTTGAAATACCAACTTCTTTAGGAGGAGCTCCTGGATTTTGGCCAAAGATTCCTATCAACGCTATTTCAGCACTTATTGGCGATCTTTTTTTATATTTTACGAGATATAGAAATTGGAGTATCTTTATAGCGTTCTATGTCATAGCTGTATTTAACATTGGCACCTTTATTTACTTTTTATGGTTATTTGGTTTACCTAATGTTGAAAAAACACTTGCAATTGCACATTACTTAGTTTTAGCCTATTGGGTTTTAGGCACCATAGGAATACTTATTGGATTTACAATTTATAAAAGAATCAAAAATAAAAGAACTATTTTACAAATAAGAAGTTAACTTTAGTATTCTTTATACACTTCTTCTGGACGAACTATCCTTCCGTCTTTTACTCCGATAACTCTTGTACAGTATTCAGCAAGCAATTCAAGACTATGCGATATCATAATTATTGTTTTTCCAGCTTTATTTAATTCTTTAATATAATTCATTACAGCCCTAGCAGTTTTATGATCTAAACCTGTATCAGGCTCATCAACGATTATTATTTCTGGCTTCATGGTTAATACTGATGCTATAGAAACTCTTCTTTTCTGTCCAACACTCAACGCATGAGGATCATTCTTTCTGAACTCTGTAAGATGCATTATCTGGAGGACTTCTTCTACTCTCTTCTTTATTTCTGCTTTACTTAACCCCATATTCATAGGCCCAAATGCTATTTCTTTTTCTAGATCTTCTTCAAACAACTGATAGTTGGGGTTTTGGAAGACATAACCAATAGACTTTGTACGCTCAAAGACATCTTTTTTTGCAATATCTTGACCATCGAGAATTATCTTTCCATTTCCTTTTAAAATTCCAATAATATTCAGCGCTAAAGTACTCTTACCACTTCCATTTTGACCAATAATTCCGAGAAAATCACCTTTGCCTATAGTTAAGCTGACATTCGACAATGCTTTTGTTTTATTCGCATAAGTAAAATTTAATCCACGTATTTCTAAAATAGGTTTTTTCTTTGTTTGAAAACTTATTGTTTTTAATTTTTGCAGTACTTGCTTAGTATTGTGTGGAGGCAACATTATTTCTTTATACTCTTTCTGATTGATTATCTTGTCATATTTGTCTTCCAGTATTATTTTTCCTTTGTTCATTAATAGTACTCTATTTGTTAAATTCTTTAGAAACTCTATATTATGCTCAATAATAATTATGGAGTGCTTCTTGCTGAGCTTTTTAATTATCTGTCCAAGTCTTTCTATGGATGGTTGATCCAGATTTGCTGTAGGTTCATCAAACAATAATATCTTTGGCTCCATGGCCAGAATTGCCGCAAGTGCAACTCTTTGTTTTTGTCCAGAGCTAAGCTCCTCAATGGAACGATGTCTTAAAGACATTATATTTACTTCATTTAAAGTATTTTCCAGTCTTTTTTCAATAAGTTTCCAAGGTAGATTTAGATTTTCTAAACCAAAGGTAATCTCGTCTTCTACATTCAAAGCGAATAGTTGAGAATCTGGACTTTGAAATAAGATCTGCACTATTTGAGATAATTTAGCCATGGATGATTTTTTAGTATCTTCTTCAAGGATAGTTATCGCGCCATGCATATCTCCCTTTAGGGCGTGGGGAATTAAGCCACTCAATGCCAACATGAGGGTACTTTTACCACAACCAGAAGGTCCTATAATTCCGAGAACATCTCCTTTATTTATCTTAAATGAAATATCTTGGAGCACAGGATTCTTTTCTTGAGGATAATAATAAGTTAAGTTATCCACACTGATTAGCGTATTCATCTTAATCCTCCAGTAACATAGACACTTATGCCTATAAGGATAATTAGCGAAATATAATCATATGTTCTTAATTTAAGTCTTGGGGGATAGGTTCTCTCTTTTTTAGAACGAAATGCTCTTGCTTCTATGGACAAGGAGAGATCAAATGCTTTCATAAGCAACAAGTGGAATGTTGGAATGAGTATTGGCAAAAATGTCTCCATGGAAGCTATTGGATGCATCAAAGAGAATTTAATCTTATGAGCCCGTGCTTTTTGCGCATCTATGACATGATTTATCTCTCTTGCTATAACTGGAACAAATCTTATGGCTAGCGTTAACATGAAAGCTAACTCATAAGGTACCTTCATTTTAGTAAGACTTAGCATTAAATCTCTTGGCGAAGTAGACATAGCAAAAACAATACTACTTATGATTAGCACGAGAAACTTTATAGAGAAAAATATTCCATCTACAACTCCTTGCTTGATACTCCATAGGAGAAGACTGAACAAAATTACATTAGCTATAGTAAAAAATATAATAAACACTTTAGAAGACTGCCATACATTTCTCAGTGGCAACTTGGACAATAAAACTATCAGAAGAACTAAACCTAACATAAACAATATACTCTTTTTTGCATTGGTTAAAAAGACTAGAAAACTTAGACCAACTAACCAGGCTATTTTTGTCCTTGGATCAAGCTTATGGACTATAGAGTTTCTATAAATATAATCATAAAATTGCATAGTATTCCTAGTGATTAAGTATATTTAAAGGTATATTTGAGCCTTAGAAAGTAATAGTATCGCCGTTTTTCATCTGGTGAATTTCTTTCTTTTGGAAACCCATTTCAACAGCTAATTCCGCAGTAGGAGCAGTAAGTTTATGATGGCCGTGAGATGGAATAATGTGTTCTGGGTTCAGCATATTGATTAAATCACGAATGTCTTCTCTAGAACCATGACCTGAGACGTGAATGTCTTTGTAGATACGCACACCAAACTTTTTCAACTTATCTTCCATACGACCTCGATTAGTAATATTGGGTTCTACTGGAATAATGCGATTAGAAAAGATCATAGTGTCTTCTTGATTGAAATAGAAAGGGTAGACATTGTTCAACATCTTACTTAAGACGGAATTAGGTTCGCCTTGACCACCAGTGCAGATGATAAGATAATTATTGAGACCTTCTTTTTCCATTTTGGATAATTTTTTCTTGATTCTATCTGCGCCAGCAACAATTTCCGCTTCTTTGGAATATTTGACAATATTAACTTTTTCTGCTGCTGAAGCATATTTCTGCATACTGCGACCAAGCATGACTACTTTTCTGTTTAACTTTTGACCAAAGTCCATAATGCTTCTTAATCGAGCAATATGCGAAGCAAAACAAGTAATTATCATGGGATTGTTATGATTTTCAGTGCCTAACATGACATCTTTGAGCATTTCACGTGCTACACGCTCACTTGGTGTTTTTTGCGCAGCGCCAGAATAGAGGGAATCTACGATAACTCCCAAGACTCTTTCTTCCTTTCCTAATTGCTTGAGACGTTCATAGTCTGGTTTTTTTCCAATGACTGGATCATTATCAAATTTGAAATCGTTGGTATACACTAGAACTCCTTGTGGAGTGTGGACTGCGATAATCGCTGTTTGCGGCGTGGAATGCGTGACATTAATTAATTCTACTTCTATATTTTTTGATATTCTATATTTAGACCCAGTATTCAAAGGAAGATATTTATTCTTCAACGGAAGGCCTTCGCTATGCGCCATGTTTTTCAGCACTTCTAAAGTGAAGGGAGTTCCGATAACAGGAGCATTATATCTTGGAGCTAGATAAGGAACAGCACCAGTGTGATCTAAGTGAGCATGACTACAGAGGATTCCTTTGACATTATTTCTCCATGAGCTTACAATAGTATCATTTGGGATCGCGCCCATTTTTTGCATTTGCTCTACGGATAACGATGCACGATCATGACCTTCTTCTTCAAAATCTACAATAACTGGCAAATAGAAACCCATGTCTAACAAGACTGCTTCATCTCCTATCTTGAAAGCAGACATATTTTTCCCTACTTCACTATATCCGCCTATGGCTGCTAGCTTAGTCTCCATTAGAAACTCCTTTTGGTTAGTCTTTTTACGATTATGAGTGTTATCATCAATCCGACAATGTATCCACCAAGGATATATAATGTTTGCGTAAAGAGCGTGAGCGGCAATTGGAAGAGCAAAATCTTGTTAATTAAGGTTTCACCCATGAAAAAAGGATTGAAAGAAGCAATAGTTCTAATGAGATTCGGCAATGTTTCAATAGGCAAGATGCTGGAAGAGAAAAACAGGAAGACAAATCCTATAGAGATGGTTGCGATAGCACCGGTTTCTTCTGATTTAAAGATGCTTCCAATAATCATTCCTAACAAGATGAAGACAGTTGTAATGAGCACCAAAACCAAAGTCATACTTCCAATCGTGGCTAGTAGATGTTCTTTGAAGAAGTAAAAAGCTACTCCGAAAATAACTGCTAACTGGACAAGCACTACTAAAATATTGGTTATGAAATTACTTACTAGAAATGTTAAGTAGGAAGTTGGCGTAATAAAGTTTTTCAGATAGACACGGCTAGTTTTTTCTGTAATTTCTAAAGTTGAGGCCAGCATCATACTGACAAACATTACGATAAGAATCATTAAGGTTGGGAAGACGTAGTTTAACTGTGTTTTTTCTGAAGTCACTGGCTCAATTTTTGTTGATAAGGGAGAAACTATTTTTCCTACACTGGTAGATTTTACTTTTCTGATCTCGCTGCTGATTTTTCCTATACTGTTATCGATAGCATTAATGTAACTAAAGTCACTGGCTAAAGTTGTTTTAATATTATTAGCACTGAGCAAGGTTTGTTCTTTTGCACTTATTATGGCTTTGAATTGTAAATCAATTTCATCGAGTTCTTTTTTTATTTTATCTACAGCAGTTCTGACTTCTTCATTGACTGAGTCATTGTTTCCTGCTATTTCTTCAAAAGTATCTAAGCCCGCTAGCTCTACTGAAAATTCTGTGTCAATCTCCTGCATATTTTTTATAATGGTGTTGATCCTATTGTTGACATCTTCATTGTCTGTTGCTAATGAATTGACTAAACTACTTTTATCTGTTATTTCTCTATCAATTTCTTCAACAGTATCGAGAATACCTTTTGTTAATTGCGTGGAAATTTCCTTTGTTTTTGTACCTATGACACTATTTAACGCATCTAACACCATATACACTAAGTTCATTCTTGAATTATCTACATAGAAGACAATATCTCCGCCTTCTTTTAGAGAGAGATCTGCTGGGAATAGAGTACAGACGTGAATAATGCCTCGTTTAATACCATCTATACAAGCTTCTTGCGATTCTATTTTTTGGACTGTGAACTTTTGTTTTCCTAATTCATCGATTAAGGAATTACTTAAGGCACTGTAACTTGGAGAATAGGTTCCTATACGAACACCATAGACATTTGCAGTGTTGAAAGCAGCACCGATGAGCATAATTAAAAGTAAAGGGCCTAAGACTATAATCAAAGCAGAACTCTTACTTCTGGTTAAGAGCTTGAAATTTTTTCCCATGATTGCTAGAACTTTTTTCATTTTTTCTTGGTCAAAGCCTTGAAGACCTCTCCTAAGCTTGGTTTTCTAATATCAGCATACACTAATCTCTCTTTGTCGTTTTCTATAATATGCAAAATCATGTGCAAAGTCTTTTCAGCTTCAGCTGTGTAGACAATTAACTTATTTTCTTCTTTTTCATAGTCTTTTAAATTAGCAAACTGGATGATTCTGTCATAATTAGCTGATGCAATTTCCACGTGGATCTCTTCTTGCTTGCCATATAATTTTCTTAAATCTTCTACTGACCCAATGTGCATTACTTTATGCTCGTGGAGCACGGCAATGATGTCACATAAGTTTTCTACATCTTCTAATAAATGGGATGTGATAATTACGGTTGTTCCCTGCTTATTGATTTTTTTGATAACATTGACAATCTCTCTTCTTAATGAGGGATCTAGATCTTCAGTCGGCTCGTCTAAAATGAGGACACGCGGCTTATGGATCATGGAACAAGCTAAATCCAATCTTCTCTGCATACCACCTGAAAGGTTCTGCGCCAAAGTGTTTTTGACTTCCTCTAATTCTACGAACTGCAGGATTTCTTTGGTGTTATTTTTTACATCCTTGTGCGATAGTCCATATAAGGTGCCAAAATAATACATATTTTCTTTGACTGTTAATTTATTGTAGAACGAACTGTCCTGACTGGTGTATCCAATTTCTTTCTTCATTGACCGAGACACTTTACTAATTCTTTTTCCCCTGTAGAAGATATCTCCTCTATTGACTTTGTAGAAACCGATAATAGTTTTGAGCAGAGTAGTTTTTCCCGAGCCATTGATACCAATAATCCCTAGAATTTTATTTTCTGGGACATCTAAGTTTACATTATCTAGAATAACATGATCTTTAAACCTCTTAGTTAGATTCTTCACCTCTATAATTCCCATAGTGGTGTGTGAGTTTTCTTCACTTTTAAACTTACTGGTGGATGACGAAAGAAAGCTTGTCTTTGACCTTTAGATGGTTTGTAGAATTAGCTTGACATTCCAGAATATACTGTGCTTTTTTTGGTGGAGCAACATAAGGAGTGAAAGGCTGTACCTTTCTGGCGATATGGATAATTTTTTTATTTTTATCTAACCAAACAACATCTATAGGGAAGAAGACGAAGTGCATATCAATGGCTCCAAGGTCTTCTTTTGGAGAAGCTAAGAGCAATCCTTGTTTGTTTTTTAATGGACTGGAGAAACGTAGACCTTTGGCAAGCAATAAGATATTTTGATAGACTTTTGCCTTAACGAATAGTTTTTCCCCAATTTTGATAATTACATATGCCATCTTATTCAATTTGTGCTGATATAGAACCGACACGCTGATGAAGAATTCCTGAATTTCTCATTTTATAACTAATAACAATATCTTGCCTGAACTTAGAACCTTTTGATCCTAGAGTAGCAGATTGGCTGCAGCTTATAGCAAGGTCATAAATATTACTATAAATAGTATTGTAAGGGGGTGGCCAGGTTGCTGGTAATAAAGTATTGTAGACTGGGTTTATACAATTGTTAAATGCTGGTGATGGGATATTTGGATCACAGCTTAATCCATCGGCTAAACCAATGGGGAGAAAATTAGTTAGGTGTTGTATTGGTGCTTTTTGTCCATCTTTTAAAGGTGCTGTCGGAACAGCTACTAGTCCTGTAAATCCACCACACATCTCGTTTCCTGTAGGAGATTTTTTATCTACATAAACAAACATATATTCAATGTCTTGACCGAATCCGTTTCTTATATTTACATAAATATTTTTTGTAATGCTATCAATCTTGAAGTCCTCGCAAGAGAGTCCTGGTCCAAGCATACAACTCTGAGGTAAGAACTTTGCAGGATTTAATACTCCGAAGAATGCTAATGCACCAATCGCAATTAATACGACTAGCAATGCCCAACCATAGGTCATTAAGAACTCCATGGCTGCTTGTCCTCTTTTTTGCATGTCTAACACCTGTTTCTCTCTCTTTTTCTCTATTTAAATTATTCTTTCTACTTGAGAATGAGTACTTTTTATAAAAAATGAGGGAAGAAATGGAAATTACTAAGCTTCAATACCAACTACTAATTGACCCATTTTTTTGTGTTGTATTGCAGATGTTCCCTTATAGTAATCAATCTGCAAGTCGCTTTTTAATTTTGTACCCTTTACTAAAGTACCTGCTGTACATCCTAGAGTAAACTGCACTGATGAACCATCATTGATAGTTGTTGATGCTGGTGCAAATGCTGTTGCTGGGCAAGTTGCTCCTTGGACATTTGACAAATAAAGATTTACAGTATTCAGATTGTCACCTAATCCATTCTGAACTACAATGGTTATCACATTTGTTGAAGCAGATGCTTTGAAATTACTGCAACTGAATCCTGGAGCTAATGAACAAGAGTTCGGCAAGAACTTACTTGGATTTAATACTCCAAAGTATGCTAGTGCTCCAATAGCGATTAGAACAACTAATAATGCCCAACCATAGGTCATTAAGAACTCCATAGCTGCCTGCCCTCTTTTTTGCACTCTTTTCACCTCTGATTGAGAGTGATTACCTCTTTTTAAAGATACTCTTAACACTCCAGAATGACAAAAGTTATATAACTCTTCTTTTAGCAGTATTCCCATGAACAACTATTATTATACTCTTGTAAAAAACTTTGCATTGACTGATTTCAAACTAAAATACCAGGGGTCAGTTTTAGGGTATTTATGGTCATTATTGAATCCTTTATTGACTTTTATAATTTTGTATATTGTCTTTAGTATTTTTGTTAGATTTCAGATGGAAAACTACTCTCTCTTCTTATTTTTAGGCATTATCTTGTGGGGGTATTTTAATGAAGCTACCTTTAACGCGCTTGTTTCCCTTTATACAAAATCCAATATTATGAAAAAAATCTATTTTCCAAGAACTGTTATAGTTTTGGCGTCAAATGTCACGAC
>JAUXTV010000070.1 GCA_030679025.1 Candidatus Woesearchaeota archaeon | reverse complement strand
AAGAAAGAGTCAATCATCTTCCTCAAGAAAAGAGCTGGAACAAGAATATAGGTGGATGACAAAACATTTCAAAGAGCCTATAGCTTATTGTCCAAGTAGTGGAAGACTAACAGATGAGGCTGGTAGAGAAGCCAGTGAACTGGGAGTAAGAAAAGTAATTACAACTGGACTGGTAAGTGTTGGTGCATTTCGAGACAAAGAAGATCCGTGGATAGAGATTGTGACTGTTGCTCCATTGCACAGAATTGGTTTTGGGCCTTATAGATTTATACATCTAGATAAAGTGCCAGACTACAAAAGAGAGATAGAAGCTCATGTTCAAAAAGGATTGCAAAAGATTACTGACATAAAAAGAGAAGGATGGTTTGTCTATAGGGCAAGAGACAGTGTAAAAAGAGCAGTCAATAGCTTGGTGCATAAATTTCTATAAAATTATGAGTGAAGTCGTTCTAAAGCAATTGCTGCAGATTCTGCAATCTCAGGATTTTCATGATGAAGATATTTTTTAATGAAGGGAATAAATTTTATATTTCCAAGAGTTGCTAAAGCCAGTAAAGATTCATGCACAACAAAAATACTCTTATCTGTTTGGATAGCCTGCATGAGATAAGGTCCAGCTTTGTCAGGATGTCCGGTCTCTCCTAAAGAAAATGCACATTCATGTCTGACAATAGAGCTAGGATCATTTAACAGCGCTTTGCCCAGGACATCAACAGTCACGTCATCTGCATTATTTTCTAGTTGAAATGCTGCCTGAATACGATCTTCCTTTCTAGCCTTGAGATCTAAAACAATCTTCTTATAATCTTTAACCATAGAAAAAATAAAAAAATGAATGTTCTTATAGCTTTCGCTTGTAGCAGTAAAGAGATGACAGTGTCGCGTTTATTTTCTTTTTGTAGATATATTCCAAAGATGATCAAAATAACTCTTTAATTCATGTGATAGCAACGCATTTTGAATTTCAATACAATAAGGTTTATCTGCAGTATATAAAAAAGCAACATAACCATCAAAAATGAGAGTTCCAACTTTCGAAGGTAAGTTTGAAAGGAGTTTATTTTCCCCAAGAAGATCATAGTGTTTGAGGAGAGGATCATGTTCAAAATGGTTATCCCATATTCCTTTATAGATAATTTTTTTAGGTAAAGTAGTAAACTCACGTAATAATCTTTCAATAAAGAGATTAGAACTTAAGGTGACAGCATGAGTGTTTCCAATGATATAACAAAAAGAGAGTTTACGTTCTTTTGCAAGAGAGAAAAGCTTGAAATTAAATTGTTTTTGTCCTTCTGCTCCTTCTAATAAAGATATCTTGTTTTCATTAGCTTGTTCTAATTTTTGAAGTTCTGGCATTAAGTTGTTAAGAATAGTTTCTTTGTCTTTTAATGATGATAAAACTCTATTCAAGGTATTAGCACTAAAATAGGCTACTTTCTCTCGATTAAATTTACTAATAAATCCTTTCCGTATAAGACGTTCTAAAATATCATAACAGGTTGATCTATGAATGCCTAGTTCTTTTGCAATTTTATAGGCAGTAAGTTCTTTATTAGCGACTAAGTAAGAAAAAACATTGATTTCATTGGTATCAAGACCATATTCCAGGAGTAATATTCTAATGCGTTCTTCCATGATTCTAAAGAGGAGATAAGGGATATATAAGTTTTACGAAAGAGTCGATTAAAAGCGACTACTTATCATTTTATACTCTATAAGATACTACCAGAGAATGGTGAAGATTAAAGAATTGAAGAAGACTGACCTTGAAGATATCCTAAGAGTAGAAACTAAGGCATTTATACCGCCAATACAAGCAGATAAAAAAGTTATTGGAGATAGATTAAATAAAAATCATATATATCTAGGTGCTTTCATTGAAGGCAATACTGACCTCCTAGTTGGAACAGTAGCATGTAGACAAGATCAATTTGTCCCTGACTTTGCTGATTTCATCGTCAAACATCCTAATTTTGAAAAGTGGGCTAATAGAAAAAGTGAACCAGTTGCTAATGCCTTATTTATTTATAGCTTAGGTGTTGTACCTGAATATCGAAATGGATTGGTTGCAAAAGCATTGATTGGAAAAGCCTTAGAAGTAGCACAACTTCAAAAAAAAGACTTTTTTGTCGGAGATATGCGAGTTCCTTCTTATAACGGAAGTTGTTATCCTGGTTTTGAGAAAATTAAGCAAAATCACTATGTTAAATCTGTTATTGATGAATCCTTACTATGTGGAAAGACTATGGGTATCAAAGAATTAGCTCAAGATCCTATTGTTGGATTTTATCTGAGGATTCTGCCGAGGCTTAGAGCACTGGGAATTACTGATGCAAAGTTTCTAGAAAAAGATGTTCCGTCTGGAGGACGTAGAGTACTAGTATACCAAGATTTACGAAAATGATGTCATTATCTAAAGAATGGGCTCTTTTGTCAAGAGCGATGTATGGGCAGAAATTCATAGATGAAGTAGCAGCATTGCTTAGAAAAAATAAAGTAAAAACAATACTAGAATGTGGTTGCGGAGATGGAAATGTTTTGAGAGGTCTAGCTGACAGAGGTTTTAGTGGATTGGGAATAGATGGAGATCCCGAGATGATCCAAATGGCTAATCAAGAGCATAAGCATCCAAATATCAAATACTTAACACTCAATTGGTTAGAGTTAGGAAAAATTGCTGAAAAATATGATGGTGTAATATGCAGAGGAAATAGTCTTAGTTATGTTTTGAATTGGAAAGAAGGTAAAGAGGTACTCCCAGAAATGGTAATCAAATCAGCAATAGCAAAAAGTATCGGTTTGATGTTTGAGAGAATAAAACCTAGTGGTTTACTATATGTAGATACAGTGCGGCAGGAAGATATTGATGCAAGTACTAGAGAAATTGCATTAGAATATCCAAGGATTTCATTAAAAGGAAGAATTGAATATGATTTGGAAAGAAGAGTAAGAAAGACTTATGGAGAAGGAGTTGTGTGGGGTGAAGAATTTAGAGGTGGTTGTGAGTCTGTATTTATTACGCCTAATGAACTAGAAGAAGTCATGAAACAGCATGCAGCTCGTGTTTGGAGGCAAAAATTCAGATATGAAAAAAATTATCAAGCCATTTGTGCCATCAAATAAAAGAAGTAAATAAAATGGTGCAGATCAATAAATATTTTATATATAATGAACTTATTTAGATTGGGGAGTTTCAATAACTTGAGAATTTTCATCAGATGTTAAAGCATAAACTCCAGCAGTAGCAGCAATTGAACCAGCTAACAATAAAGCAGCTAAGGTTTTCTTAGAACGAGGTCTTAATTCTGACACAAATTCTCCAACACGTCTTGATTTGTTAGCTAAATAATGAAGCGGAGGTTTTGATATATTACGTTTTTCCAACGTTTCAGCAAGACTATCAAAAGAATGAGAGATCCTATGGTTTGGTCTAATACCGGTTAACTCTCCTGCAGCATCTACTGCATATCCTAGTACTGGTCCAAGAGGTACAGATACTGCTGCACCAATAAGTGATCCAATAGTTGCCTGTTTTGAATCAGCACCCATCCATAAATAAAGGGGGAAACAAGCTACACCATTAAAAGCAGCTGTATAAATAGCATCGTGAATAGCTTGTATGCGTTCTTTAGAGTTATCAGTTATCTGTAAAACTCTTCTTGAGAAGTCTCTACCTTTTGAGTAAAGCCATGCAATACCTGCATAACCTAATCCAACAGCGGTTAATCTAGATCCTAATGAAACATCATCAGTCATTTTAGCAAGACCAACTTCAAGAGCTGCATAAGGAGGAGTTGCAGCGGCGTTTAATGCAGTTGTATTTACTAAATGAAGCGGGATTTCCTCTCTAGCCTTTGTATATAATTGTGAAAAAGCAATCTGCTGAGGGCTAAGAGCATAACTATCTGAAGTTGATTTTTCTACCCTAGATCTTTTTATTTTATCCATAAGAAACAAAAGGTTAAACCACTATATAAATCTTGCTATATGTAACTACTTATAAGTAACATCAAATCTTCATAATGACTTTGCCTTCTTTAAAGATCCTAATAGTCCCAGTAGAAGAAACCACAAAAGCAATGCTGTCTAAATGCTTGGTGATGGCTGCACAGTTCAAGTGCTTAGTTCCTAATCCGGGTAAGTCTATGCCTTCAGTAGGTACATCCAAATAAGCGCAACTAGTAATAATACTACCATCATTGTCCAAAATATACACTCCATCTAATTGAGCAAACTCTTTGACAGTTTCACGAATAGTAGGATCAGAAATCTTGATTTTGCTTTCTAAATAGCCTAAGAAAGGATTCAACACCAATTGTTTGACGTATTTCAAGAGTTCAGTTTTATCACCTATAATAAACGCGGTGCCTATTTTTTTGCCTTCTCTGCCTTCAGTAGCGATTTCAGTTGCGATATCAATGATAGCTTCAATAATTTCAGAAGGGACATTGTCAGAGAGATGATGTTTGGAAATATCAACTAAAACATGGTCAATATCAAAGACAAAACTAACTCCTTTATAGCCAATACCTAGATTTTCATCAACAACACAGAACACTTTATCTCCTTTGTCTATTAATTTGCGAGTAATCGCCTGTAGCAATAAGTCTTTGAGAGTGCGTAAAGAGCCAAAGGGACGCTTTTTGATTTCCGCATGAAAATGTTCTCGCTCATAGCCTACATCAGAACGGACAAAAATATTTATCTCTACTTCAAAGTATCTGTCTTCAGCAACAACAGATTCTTCTTTTTTGACTTGAGTGATATAAAGTAGTTTTGTTGCATGTAAACTAGTAAAAAACTCCAGAGTAGCAGGCTCTACAAACGCAGCTATGTCTTCCATAGTGTCGGAAATCACTCATCATATAAAAACGTTTTTATTTTGGAACAGAGAATCATAAAAAATTAAAGAATAAGATCAAATATAGTATAAATCGCTTTCAAATTCATAGCCTATAGTCTCTTGATTCCATGCATTTTTCTTTTGCAAGAGCCATTTTTTTAAGGCATTTTGGTGTTTTTTATAGACATGAACATTAGAAAATACTGTTACTCGAGCTACTTTTTCGCTGACTAGTTTATTATTTTTAGAAAGGTATTCACCATGTTCTAATTGATCAGTGCTATGACCTCCAAAGAGCTTCAAAAGCATAGTCTCTACTTCTTTAATGCGTTGTTTAAACAGTTTATCAGGTATTTTTCGTCCATCTCTATTAGAATTTGTTACATAGACACTGCTGCAGACTGGAAGATTTTTGCTATTT
>JAUXTV010000068.1 GCA_030679025.1 Candidatus Woesearchaeota archaeon | reverse complement strand
TGCAGTAATAGCAAATGATTCAGAAAATCCTAATGCAGTGAAATAAGGTATCCAACTTTGTTTAACCATCAAAGCGAATACACCATGACCTAAAAAAGTACCAAAAATACCAATGCGCAATGCCCACATTGCTTTTTCTGTAGTATTCATTCCTAACCACCTCTTCTTATTCTTTGCTTATGAGCTTATTTATATAAAGATATCCTTTCCCAAAAGATAGTTAATATTTTTCACACTGAACACATTCTCTTTCTTCACATCCAGCAATGGTTGCATCATATTTTGTACTCCATGCACGAAATTGTGTTAAGAGCTTCTGCAATTCTTTTCCTTTTTCTGTAATGAAATAAGAAGTTCTTGCTTGATCTTTTTCTGTTGTTTCTTTTTTAATTATGCGTTGTTCTTCTAAAGCTTTCAACCGCTCTGTAAGAATTTTAGGACTTATTGTTCTCATCTGCCGCATGAGCTCATTAAATCCTTTGCCGCCATGCAATTCTATTTGCTGCAACAAAGGAAAGGTCCATTTTTTCCCCAATAATTCTGCAGCTTCGAAGACAGCACATTGTTTCATAGAGACCACTTTCTTTCTAGAAACTAAACTATTTATATAGCTTTTTACGGACATTTCTACGACACAAGATATATAAAGTAAGGAATTTCTTATCTTAGAAAAAAGAGGTATCGGAGTGATCAAAACAAAAAAGTCTCATAAAGGACTCTATGTCCTATTTATTTTAGGTATGCTAGTCTCCTTATTCTTAACTTATGAACATTTCTCACCTTCTGCAAGCAAATTCTGCACTTTTGGCAGCTCTTTTGACTGCGGTATTGTCAATAAAAGTCCTTATGCAACTCTTGATGGAATCTCTTACTTGATGACTATTGACTTTGGATGGAATATTCCTTTGATTAATTTAACTCAATATGGACCTGTCGTGGAATTATTAGTTTCCAATGCTTTTTTAGGATTCTTGACCTTAATTTTCTTATTCCTCTTATTGCGAGCATATCAACATACCAAAGGCTTTTTGTGGATTCCTGCAAACAAGACATTGAGCTGGATGCAAGGTATTTTAATTTTTGGCGTACTCTATGGATTTTACTTATTTTTGATTCAACACTTTCTCTTACAAACTTATTGCATATTCTGCATAGTACTTGACATTGTACTTATTGTTTCCTTAATCATAGTCTGGAGGATGAACCATGGCAAATCCAAATAAATTGATACTATTATTTATCGCTATGCTTGTTGTCGTTGCAGGATGCAGTTCCGGAGGTTATTCTCAAGAAGAGATTGACCAATTAGCACAATGCATTACTGAAAAAGGTGGAGTATTTTATGGCACTTTCTGGTGTCCTAAATGCGCGCAAGTCAAGAAAAACTTTGCTGGTGCGATGAAATATCTTACTTATGTTGAATGCGATGCACGCGGTGAAAATGAACAATCTGAACTCTGTATTGCAAAAGGCATTGACAAATATGCTACTTTTGTCTTCAATGATGACACTAACAAAGACAATTGGTTAGTTGGTGTTCCTACATTTGAAGAACTAGCAACAAAAGCTGACTGTCCAGCGCCACAAAAAAAACAGTGATCTTATGGCTCTCAATATTTCCTTACCTACATGGCCAGTCGTGTTTGGGACAGCAGCAGTAGACTCTATTAATCCTTGTGCTATAGGTGTTCTTATCTTATTGATCGCGACACTTCTCAGCTTGTCTCATAATCATAGAAAAATGCTCTGGGTAGGTATTATTTATATTGGGGCTGTATTTTTGACTTATCTTATTGCTGGATTTGGACTCTTATTTTTTATTCAACGGTTGAATATTGCTGATGAGTTAAGCTGGATTGTTGGAGGATTAGTCATCATCTTAGGGCTCTTGGAAGTCAAAGATTTCTGGTGGTATGGACAAGGATTAAGCCTGCGCATCCCTGCAAAACGTTTGAAACAAATCAAAAAATATATGCACCATGTCACGATTCCTGGAGCCATTATCCTAGGAGCATTTGTAGCTGCTGTAGAATTACCCTGCACTGGAGGACCTTATTTAGCAATTACTACTTTACTAGCAAAAATTGGATTTAGTCTAGAAGTTTTCTGGTTGTTGGTTGTCTATAATTTTATCTTTGTCCTACCTTTGATAGTTATCTTATTCTTGGCTTATTTTGGAGTCAGCACCAAGAAGATGAAGGATTGGAAAGACAAAGAAAAGAAATGGATGCGACTAGCTATAGGATTAGTATTAATTGCTTTGGGAGCTATCTTAATTTTATGGGGCAATGGCTGGATTGGACTAACCTTAACCTAAGAAAATGTTTATATACTCTCCAATACTCTTTCTTTTATGCGATTCATTGACAAAGTAAAAATAGTTTTATTTCAGCCAACTTCTTTTTTCTCCCATTTGAAGAAAGAACAGGGCGTCAAAACAGCATTCAAGTATTTTGCAATTGTTTCTTTTTTAGGAACTGTCTTAGGACTCATAATTTCACCTATTTATACTCCTTTTTTTACTTTCTTAACGAAACTCTTCGGAGATCAAATAGCAATGCCTACTTTTGGTCAACAGATCCTTACCAGTCTTATTACTTTCATTTTAGGTTTAGGAGCAAGTTTTGTTTGTGCTGGCATACTTCATATTTGGATTCTTATTTTTGGTGGACGAGCACCTTATACAAAAACCTATCAGTTATTTACTTATAGCAGTACTCCTGGCTACCTCTTGGGTTGGATTCCAGTTTTAGGTTTGTTTAGTTTTATTTATAGTCTAGTTTTATTGATTATAGGAACACAACAAGTGCATGGTTTATCTAAGAAAAAAGTTTTGTTGATATATTTGATTCCTTTGGCTCTTTCCCTTATTCTTTTAGCAGTACTTGCAATCGTAGGCTTCTATATTTTTAGTAAGCTGAGTTCGCTTCCTGTTGCTTAATCTTTTTACTATACTTATTCACTTATTATATTCTTTTAATCCAGGCTTTTCTTAAGAATTCTTTTCTTTCCAGCACTTTTTCTAGAGCTTCCTCATCTTGAATAGCTTGTTCAATATCTTTTTGTAAATCTTGAGCCATAGTTATCTACAACAAATGCCGCTTTCAACACCGATGTTTACTGTGCCAATCATTACTCTTCCTTGTGGACACATAACACCAGCACCAGGATTTAGAACAACTATACCATTCTGGCTTTCACATTTTATTTTAGTTATTTTTGTTGTTGGTGGACACTCATAGAATTCACAATTATTAGAAGGATTACGACTTACCATAGTACCACCAGGACATGATTTTAACTCTTTTGTGCATGCTTGTATTGTTGGGCAAGGATAGAACTCACAATTATTGTAAGGGTCACGACCAACTGCTGATGCGCCTGGACAATTCTTTACCTCTTCAGTACACTGTCTTGGTTGCGGACAGGGATAAAATTGACAGTTGTTGTTGGAATCTCGACCTACATAGGTTCCATCAGGACATGCTTTAGCATCGTCTGTACAAGCTACTGGCTCCTTTATTTGGATACATCCACTTACTAATAATACTAATAGCGAGATTCCGAGACCAAAAAATAGAGATAAACGTCGCATATCTGTTACTAAGACGTTTACCCTTATAAACTTATGTTATGTCGTTATCTCTTCTACAACACGGTCCTGCGCTGCACGACGTTTCTTTGCTTGTGTGTTGCAAGCTAGACAACGACCGCGCTGCTTAATCGGACGATTGCATTCAATACAGTACAATTGTTTCATGGAATTTCACCTCCGATGAGGAAGAAAGTATTTTCTTTTAATAGCAGTTGCGGTGTTTTTTCCGGAAATACTCCGATCTAGATCGTAAAGTTTTCGATTTTATTATTCATTTTTTCGGTTTTTTCTGAGAAAGATTCTTTAACTACTTCTACTTTCTTCCTGTCATGACCAACACAACCTATATAAATAATGCAACCCATGAACTTCTTATGGCCAAAAAGTATACAGTGATCATAGAGAAAGATGAAGATGGCTGGTTAATCTCAGAAGTTGTAGGACTTCCAGGATGTCATACGCAAGCTAAATCTTTAGATCAACTTTTGGAAAGAACAAAAGAAGCTATCAAGGCTTATCTTGGTCCTATTTCTCCATAAACACTTCTTCAACAGGGAATCGCACTTTTTGTTTTGGCTTCTCTGTGGTGTAGCCTACAGTAACTAATGCTGATGGAACTATATTTGCTGGCAAGTTCAAGATCTTACTGTATTCCTGAGGAGTAAAACCTTCCATGGGACAGGAATCAAATCCTAAATATTTTGCACCGTTGACAGCGTTGCCTAAAGCAATGTAAGTTTGTCTTTGCGCCCAAGAGAGTTTCTGTTCTGGAGTCATTGGCTTTTCAAAGTCTCGCATCATCTGGATATATCCTTTTATCTGATCAGCTTTGGCACCGTTCTTGATCATCAATTTTTCCAATCGCTCAATGTTTTCTTTGATGTTGGTGTCCGCGCAAAAGACTAGCAAATGTGAAGAGGATGTTATCTGCGGCTGATTCCAAGATACTGGAGCTAGCTTTTCTCTGAGCGCTTTGTCTTTGATGACTAGAATTTTCCAAGGCTGGATATTAAATGAGGATGGAGCATTATGAATAAGTTCAAATAATTTCTTTATCTTTGCTTCTGGAATTTCCTTGCCGTCAAAGCTTTTAGCCGCAAATCTTTCCTTAACTATCTGTTCAAAATTCATGTGTATTTCTGATGCTGTCATGTGATTCAATTCTCCTGTGTTTTTTTGAGTATATAAAAGAAAGAAAAGCCCAGATTACTGAGCCTTCTTGAGCTTTTTGATGGCTTCATCGACGCCTTTAGCTTCGCTCTCCAACCACTTCTTATAGTCTTGGAGCTTCTCAGCTTTTTCCTCCGCGGTAAGGAAACGACGTCCTTTCATCTCTGATCCGCAACAACTGGTTTCGCATTGCATTTGTTTCATGCCTCCGTTTTCATCCGTATTGGATGTACGATATTGGATAACCGATACTTCTATATAAAGGTTTTGGTGGAAAATTTTATAAGCAAGTGTTTCCTCTCTTTTTTATGCCTGAAAAGTTCTATCCTGTGAGCTATTCTCCAAAAAACACTCAAATGCCTAACTTCTATCCCTTCATTGTTACTGATGCACCTCTTCGGGAACAGAGTGACTGTGAACTCCCATCATTGTCAGATCTAGAACTATCTCCTCCATCACCCGTAGACTCTTTAGAACAACTTGTTGCTGCGAAACAAAGTAATTCTTAAATAGTAGTTGGATATCCAATAGTGTATGAAAGACTCTGGATGCTCTACAAAAGGATTTTTGTCTTTACTGATCTTGTGGATGGTTAAGAAAGAAGCCAAGACTGGCGCTCAACTAGCTACAGAGCTAGAAGCAAGAAAAGGAACTAAGCCTAGTCCTGGAACGATTTATCCTGCACTCAAAGACTTAGTAGAAAAGGGATTGTTGAAAGTCAATACTAACAAAGCATATTCTTTAACTTCGAAAGGGAAACAAGAATTAGAGAGCGGATTGCAGACGTTCTGTACTTTGTTTAGTGATTTTAACGAGATGAAAGGTAGTTGTTGTAAATAATATTGATTGCTGTTTCTATATCTCATAAGAAAAGGAAGCCCAGCATGTCCCAAAGGAGATACTGGGGAGTTGAATCTATTCTGTTTCTTTTTTATAGTTTAAATAGTTTTTCTTATTTTACCTTACTTTCAAGAACAGTTTATTGTTTTTCATGTTTCTTAAGATGTATCCTCTTTTCTGACTCTATAAAAGTAATTTTGAATTGTTCAAAAAATCCATCTCTTCCAATCAAGATAGGGAAATCATCATCCATATCTTTTGCTGAAACATAAACACCAACACGAAGAGTATAATTTTCTTTTCCTTTTTGAATGTTTATTTTCATCGTTGAGGGAATGGATAAGACTGTGCCGCTAATATCCCCAATATCTTGAGGTTTTTCTGTAAGATCCAACCCTAGAACTTCCGCCATATCATAAGGAATAAAAGAGAAATCAGCACCAGAGTCTAATAGTCCAATAACGTTTATTTTTTCTTTTGGGCCTATAAGAGTTACAGGTATTGCAGGAGCAGCTTCAGAGGGAAAAGGTTCTGGTCTGTCTATACGTTTGTATTTGAACACTAAAGTCATGGTTTAGAGGATCATTACTTTTTTAGAAGGAATCTTAGCAATAAGAGGTCTTTGCTGTGGAAATTTCTGTTTTGTTTCTGCATACACTTCCTTGAACGTATTTTTTACTGCAACGACATTGCCATCAATAAGAGCAACCCATTTATTAGGATACTCTTTGACACTTAAGTTCAAGAATGATTTATAATTTTGTTCTGCTTGGAGCATACTGATAATAACGCTATGATCTTTATATGCTTTTCGTTGAGATTTACGACATTTCCGGAAGATTTTCGGATTAGGACTTCTGCTCTGCCTGCTGATCTTTCTTCTCTTTGGCCTTTTTCCAGAGTTCTAGAATACTTTGCGCGTTTTCTGGAGCAGGAGCCTTGTGTTCTTCTGGGAGATCTACTTGTTGTCCTTCTTTATGGAATTTTCATTTTTGTTTGAGCATTTGCTTCAGCTCAGGTACTTTAGTTTCAACAATATCCCACACTATCTTTTTATTGATGCCGAAATATGCATGCACTAGAATATCACGGAGTCCCGCTATCTTCTTCCATTCGATTGTTGGAAATTCTTTTTTAACATCTTGCGGCAGGTTCTTGACTGCTTCCCCTATAATAGCTAAATTTCTAATTAATAGCTAAATTTCTAATCACCGCATCAACAAGCATCTGGTTTTTTTCAAAAGAAGCAAACGTTATTCCTTTGGTGTACTCTTCAATTCTCTTGAGAGCGTCTTTAATATCATCTATATATACTTTAGAGTCACGCATAGATAGTTTCCTCTTTGACGTAGCTGAGCCCGGGTTTGAGACTATTCTCTAGGACAAGATCCACCTTTTTCTTAAATATATTTTCCAGAAGGAATTTAATATCCATATAACTATCGAAAGTTTCTTCTTGCAAAGTCACTAAAAAGTCTAGGTCGCTTTTACTGTGCTGTTTACCTTTGGCAAATGAACCAAATAGACCGATTCTAGCAACCCCTAAATCTTTGAGTTCCTTTCGATGCTCTTGCAAAAGCTTGATAATTTTTGCTTTGGTTAATGTGGTTTTCATACTCTACTGAAGAAGTGGTGCTTTAAATATCTTATTATCTGTTTTTTCTGCATTTCCGCAAGATTTTCGGATTAGGACTTCTGCTCTGCCTGCTGATCTTTCTT
>JAUXTV010000186.1 GCA_030679025.1 Candidatus Woesearchaeota archaeon | reverse complement strand
GATGTCTTGATCAATAAGCAAGGACGCGAATGCAGAAAAAACTAAGAGTATAGAGACTGAGATAGCAAGATGTCTTGGACTGAGCAAGTAAGGTGTAGATTCTTCAGGAAAATTAGTTAGTTCACCCTCTTTACCACTATCTTTCCCTCTTTTTCCCATAAACCAGGGGGAGAAGGCTTACTTATATAGTTTTCTAAGAGTTAAAAAAGTTCGCTTAATAGAGATTATATGTACTTTTTACTTGTTTATCTGCTTTATCACAAAAAAATGCATTATTAGGGTTGAAAAAAGAACTATTTCTAAAGTAATTTGAAATAAGTAAAGACCACCAAGATTAAACCATAAAATATAGAATGGTAAGAGTATCCAAGATTGAGTAGTATCTAAAGGGAAAAAATAAACTAAGATCAGAGATAGAATTAGTCCAACTCCTATTATAGCCATGATCAGCTGCATTTTGATAATGATATCTAGACCACTATGTTTCTTGTCTAAAGATTTCCAAGACAAAGCATGACAAATAAGAGATAAAAAAACTAGTAAACTCAATAAATAGGGGACACTTTTCCATATAGGTTCATAGTAGGAACTTCCTTTCTTCATTATAAAACTAAATAAAATATAAGCGAGATAGATAATCATAATTGTCTTAACTTTAGTTTTTAGATTCAAGCCCATACAGACACTATGCTTCTCTAAATATATTAGATTATTCATTTTTCAAGATTATTTATTAATTATCGTTTGATTTGATTAATAGATTATATATTTTAAGTATTTATTAAATATTTTAAGTTTTATATTTATTATATTATTTAATCATCTCTTAAAGTTTTTTAGCTTATATTACTCTTACAATTTTCAAGCAAAAACTAAAAGTTGTATCTGCCACAGACGTCTATATTTATCATACACTTAAGGTCGAGGCAAGTCTATAGAAAGATTTACTTCTGTAAGTTTATCTGTTTCAACAGTAATTATAGAACTGCAATATCTATCCCATGCACATATAATATAATTTCCAGGTTTTAAATCTGCTTTATATGTTCCTTTTTTATCAGTGTAATAAGTCGCAATAGTATGCTGTGAGTTTACATTTCCATAGCTATCTATTTGATCAGCTACGTCTACAGTAATTTTTTCGCCTTCACCAACTTTCTCATTCACGTCTCCACAGTCTCTCCCATCTGGTAGAGGTTGGCCACACCCATATTCATGCTTCCACACAGTGCCAAAAACTCCTTGTTGTTTGCCATCAAGATTCTCTGTTTTTAAATTTTGGTTTGCACAACTAGAAATAAATACTATTAAAATAATGCCTGCAATTATTGCAATGGTTAAACTCTTTTTATGCATATGATCCAACAGAGTCTCCATATCTTATAAAACTATGTTTTTAAATAGCCTTATTTTTTTATAATGTAAAATAAAAAGAAAAATATGTCGTAGACGTCTACAAATGCATAGTTTTCTAGATCTTATAATTTTTTAATGTTTTTTGCGATATGCTCTATTTCCTTGTATTAATTTGTAAAGAACATGTGCAAGTTTATCTGGATCATGGCGAATAAACGTGCGCTCTAATTGATCGCCAGTTACAGGTTTGCTTAGTTCTTGGCAGAGTAACTCATGACCTTGAAAATGTTGTTTTCTATTCATAAAGTCATCTGAAGAAAAGGATACTGGTTTGCCCTCGCGAGTATATTTCTGTAAAACTTTGCTTGGAGGTTGTTGAGTATTATAGACTACAATGTCAAGAAATTCTTGTCCAGCTTGTTCATGTAATAAATCAACGAAATCCACAACACTAAAGTCTTCTGTATGATTCTTCTGTGCCATTAAATTACACACATAAACAACAGGTGCTCTTGTTTCTGCAAGTGCTTCTCTTACACCAGGCATTAAGATAGTTGGTAAAAGACTGGTATAAATGTCACCAGGAGCAAGAATAACTACATGACTATCAGCAATAGCTTCTAAAGCTTTAGGATTTGTTTTGGGTTTTTTAGGATCAAAAAAGACACGTTTAAGTGGTGCGTCTTTCGCGTCGATCAAATGTTCACCATAGAGTTCTCTTCCATCTTGTGTTTCAGCAACTAAACGAACATTGTCAAAAGTAACAGGTAATACTCTTCCTCGCACATGCAAAAGTTTTTCTGCGTTTGCTAAAGCGCGTTGATAAGAACCGCCCTCTAAATCTTTTAATTTTGCTAAAATTAAGTTTCCTAAATTATGGCCTTTTAATCCCTCTCCCTCCTCAAAACGTGCATTGAAGAGCTCTCTCCAGAGATTTGGAACATCTGATAAGGCAACTAAACATTGACGTAAATCACCCACTGGTAAAATTCCCAACTGATCACGTAAAATACCTGTAGAGCCGCCACTATCAGTCATGGCAACAATAGCGGTTAAATCTAGAGAATCATATTTTTTAAGGCCTGTCAGTACTGTAAAAGAACCTGTTCCACCACCGAGAACTGTGACTTGATATTTGGGTTGTGACATTGCTGCATCTCATCACCTCTGGCAAATGCTTGTAGATAAATTCCTTATAAACCTTTCCTAATCTTTAGAATATACATTCTACTCTTTTACATTATAATGAAGGAAGTGTGTTGGCCTGTTCTTCTTCTAAAATATTAAGCAGAGTATAATCTACGCGATATGCTTGGAGAAAACGTTTGAGATCATGCAATGTTGTTCTTACTTCTTCATCAGTTTTATGAAATATTTGTAAAAAACAGTTGGGTTTCGTTAGTGTTAAGCCAAGAGAATTAATGTGGGGGTGATGTCTGGCAAAATTCTTTAATTTGATTTCTAATGTTTCAGAATACTCTGTGATATGGAATAAAACTACTGTATAAAAATAACCAAAGGCTTGCATATCAAAAACAATTTTTGTTCCTTGGATTACTCCCTCTCTTTGCAATTTTTTGATGGTATAAAGCGCTCTTTCAGCAGAGATGGCGCATTTACCAGCGACTTCTATAAGAGGTATGCGCGCATTAGTTGCCAAAAGCTTAAGAATCTCTTTTTCTTTTTTGTCAAGAGAAACTTGTTGAACATTTTCAGTAAAAATTATAAAAGGCTTATCTTCTTTTTTGTCAAGGAATTTAATAGGATAAGTTTCTGCCAAAGTAGGTTTTATAACTAAATAATCTGCAATATTTGTAGATCCTTTTTCTGTTATAAAAGTAATAGTCTTTTTAAGTGAGATCTCATCTTTACAAATCAAATTTATGTAGAGGTCATATGCTCCTTGGATTTCTCCAAATGCAATGCAATGTTCGTTCTGTTGTAATCTCTGTTTTAATGCTGGTAAACAAGTATAAGTTGAAGCCTTAATGAGAATTATAACAAATTGCGTCAAGCCCAATGCGGGATAATTGATAATAGTCGCAAACTGCTTAATAAGATTATATTTAAGATATTTTTCTAAACGATATTCTACTTGTTGTCTTGTCAAGCCTATTGCCTTAGCGATTTTTGTGAGGGGCTCCCGATTATGATGATAAAGGTAAGCAAGCAACTTAAGGTCATGAGACTGTAACTTCAGTTTTTCTTTCATCTATTAGCTATATTTATCAATTTATTAAAGCTTTCTATGTTATATTTTAATTAATTACTAAAAAATGACAAGAAAATATAAGTACTCTTTAATCTCAGGATAAGTATGGCCTCTGACAAATATGAATTAAAAGAAGATTGTCTTGAAGTTTTTGAAGTAGCACGAGTAGATAATTGCTTTGGAGGCCTGGGGTGTCCAGCGATTTACAACACACCTGAAAAACCAGACACTTATTTTGTTGTAGGAAAGAAAGTTGATCCACGGGAATCTAGATTTGCTACTAAAATTGGAGAAGATGAACAAGTTATAGCAATTCCTAAAATTTTATTAGATAAATTGAGTAAAGAGAAATAATTTTTTATAAAGGTAATACACATGAATACTATAACCATTGTTTATTTAGGGTTGTATTTAGTTGTGCTTGCAGGAATTACATGGGCTTCTTCACGTCGCGAGACACCTGAAGAATATATAAACAGTTCAAAAAACTTATCTGCATCTGCATCAACCTGGACAACTTTTGCGTCTTTGCTTACAGGCTACAACTTTGTGCTTGGTGTTACTTTTTCATATCTGTATGGTTTTTGGTATTTGATGGTATTTGTTGGCGCAGGAATGGCATTCGTGGTTCTCTATCTTTTTTACAAGAAGCGACTTTCTCTACTCCAAAAAAAGCACGATTTACTTTCAATAGGAGATTATTTTGGTCTTCAGTATGGTTCATTGAGTAAACTATTTGTCAATTTGATTTTATGCGGCGGTCTTTTGCTCTTTTTGATTTTGCAAATGTTTGTAAACACAGGTCTCTTTTCAGCGTTGCTTGGTGTTGAAAAAATTACAGCACTATTACTCACAGCCGGAGTAGTTTGTATTTATTTATGGTTTGGAGGCTTCAATGCTTCAGTAAAAACAGATATCTTTCAGGGAGTTTTGATCTTGCCAATTATTTTGACCATTTTTATTTTTCCAATTCATTTTACTACAGAGAAAATACCCACTGCCCTTGATCCTTCTCAGTTTTGGTTTGCAATGGGGTTAGTTTTATTGCAATTTTTTAGCTTGCTTGGACAAGCGGAAAGTTTTCAAAGAGTTTTTGCAAGTAGAGACTCTAAATCTCTGAAGAAAGGATTAATCATTGCCTTCATCCTGTTAGCACTTGTTGCTGGTTCAGTCGCTTACCTTGGCATTAATTTCAAATTTGCTGGTGTTGTTACCGATCCATCAAATCTTTTTACTGAAGGAGTCCTAGGAGCTTTACCAGTATGGCTTGGATCCTTACTTCTCGTTTCGCTAATCGCCGCGTTTATGGGAACAATTGATTCAAGCGCCTTTGCGTTCGGAGTATTAGCTGCGCGTATGAAAGACAAATCGCCAGAATTAACAGTGAAATTTACAAGAATATTCATGCTTCTTGGTATTCTTCTATCTGCTATTGCTTCTTTGTACTTATTTTCTTTTCTTTCATCAGTATTCGCGCTTATATCTCTTATATCAGTAATTGGAGCTGCTCTAATAGTATCCTTTATGTTCAAACTTAATTCTTTTGAGATTAACACATTTCTATTTGTTGGAACAGCGACTTTCATTTTAGGTCTGATATTAAAATTCGTGACTGATAATCCTTTGACATCCCTTATACCGAGTGCAACAGCATTTGTTGCTCTTATGTTAGTGATGATGTATCGAAAATTACTTGTCAAATCCATCAGTTAGAATTTATTTTTACAGTGTATCAAATGGACTCTTTACTTTTTTTAATTGTTCTGTTGATACTCCTACATAATGTTCTGTCGTGCTGATGCTAGAATGACCCAGGATGACTTGAATTATGCGGATGTCAGTCCCAGCCTCAAGCAAATGAGTAGCAAAACTACTACGTAAGGCATGACAAAACACTCGTTTCTTAAGTTGTGCTTCTTGAGCAGCCTCATTCACAATTCTTTGAGCCATTCTCACAGACATAGGCTTACCTTGATGACCTGTAAATACATAGTCTGAAGGATACTTTCTTTTGTCAAGGTAAAGTTGAAGATGTTCGATGAGATTTTGTGATAAAATAATATGTCTATCTTTCTTCCCTTTACCGCTAATAACTCTACCCATTTTTTCCGCAAAATCTAAGTCATTCACTTTGAGATGCATACATTCAGAGACACGTAATCCGGAAGAATATAAAAATTCAATCAGCAATTTATGTTTAGGATTGGTTACAGCAGCAAGTAGTTTTTTCATCTCGTCTTTTGTCAACACAGTTGGTAATTTCTTTTCAATTTTTGGCGGTTTAATATCAAGAAATAATTTCTTTTTCAGCATAGTATCATAAAGAAATCGTAACGCGCTCAACGTCAAATTTACAGAGGTAGCTTTTTGTTTTTTGTCTGCCATTAAATGTGCTAAATAGAGCTTAATATCTTGCTCAGTGATTTGTTCTGGTTGTTTCTGAATGAAGTCTAAGAACCGTCGATTATGCGTCGTATACGCTGTAATCGTTGCAGGAGTAAATCCTCTAATTTTCAGTTCAGTTGCTAATTGTTGTAACATAGTCACCTCTACTGTTTTAAGAAAGTGCTGTTATATAAAAGTTCGTATAAAATTATCCAAAATAATTCTGCGTCTTTTGTTGATGGGTATCAGTAGCTTTCTTAGCCTTACTCAACAAATCTTTAATCTGCTCTTCAAAGTCTTCAGCTTTGTCCAATAAAGGTTTAACATCAATCTTCAAATTAAGCACCTCATCCAAAATGCGTATGATATTTGCAGATGCTCGTGAATCTGGCAATGCACTATGTGTTTCAGCGAAAATGCAGGTTATAGGAAAATCTTTATGTAAAAGCAATGCACCTGTGACACCCATGATGATCCCTTCGCGTAAAGGTTGTATGTTTTTCATGGTTTTTATTTTTTTATTATTACCAATATAAAACGTTCTAGAGTCTGCTCCTTCTGAGCTACTAGTATTACTACCAACGCCCTCTAAACTAATAATTTCCTTCGCTTTCAAGTCTTTGGCCATTTGTAGAATGTCTTTTGCCAATTCCCATTCAAATCCCTGTACAGAAGTTAAGGCATGAACAATAACAAGGTTTTCTTTTGCAGCGTAAAAAACTCCGACAGGTTCAATAGCTTTTCCTTGATGTACTGGAACTACAGGAGGTACTTCTTCCATACGGATATAACCTATAAGTTGTGCGTCTAAATGTTTGATTAAAAATTCTGTAGTAATAGTTCCAATCAATCCAAAACCAGGAAATCCCTCAATAATAATCGGATTTTTTGGCTTCTTTTCTAAAACTACGTGCATAACATCTGTCTCAGATTATATGTTTATATAGTTTTCTAATGATGTCAGAAAAGTAAATTTATAAAGAAGAGAAAAAGAATAAAGCACATGCTTCAAGCACCCTCTTTCTGGCAATACTATGTTTTTGTCGCACTTTGTGTCTTGCTTGTTATACATCTCAAGAAATTTAACAAAAGAAAAAGAAAATGGAAAAGCACGGCAATCCTTTTAACGTTTTTATTTGGCGGTTTAAGCTGGTTTTATACTTATAGAAAGAATAAGAAGAAGTGTTGGTTTATCGCTGGCTTAGCAGTATTAACAATACTATTTCCTGTTTTAATCTCATGGAAGCCAGAAGTCTTTTTTGAAAAATTAGTTTATCCTTTATTTGGTGTTTCTCTAGCGGGACAATTGCTCTTTAAGATAATATCTGCAATAGTGGTTACTTTAGTGGCCATTCCTGGGTTTGTATGGCCTTTAATGCATCACCTAAGATTATCAAGTAAATTCTATGAAAACTATTACAAATCCTAAGAAAAGGCTTTTAAATCATCTTAAAGACGTTCTTGGTATGGGTCCTTAGCTCAGGTTGGTAGAGCACCGCGCTCTTAACGCGGGGGTCGTGGGTTCAAATCCCACAGGATCCGTTACATTACATAGCATCAACACCATGTACTACCACATTATCCTAACAGAATTCTGTAAGCTAAAATGTAAATATTGCTATGAAAAATCCATGAAAGTAGAAGAGTTTGATATAAAAAATGAAAATCTGGAGTTTGATGAAACTGCTCCTGCGCGAAGCAAAGTTACTGTAGAACAACTAAATAAATTTTTGAAAAAAGATGATACTTTAATTTTCTATGGTGGTGAGCCTTTGTTAGAAATGCAAAAAATACAAGAAATTATGGATTTTTTTGGTGATAAGCTACAGTATAGGATGCAGACTAATGGCTTATTGCTGGACAGAGTGCCTTTACAATATCTCTACAAAATTAGAAAAATTTTAGTCTCTCTAGATGGAAATCAGCAGAGAACAAATTATAATCGTGGCAATGGCATCTATGAACGAGTAATACAAAATCTTGCCAAATTACGAGAAGAAAATTATGATGGGGAGATTGTTGCACGGATGACTATTTCACAGGAATTTCCAGATGTTTATGAAGCAGTTATGCACGTTATCAAGCTCATTGATGAGGGTCTTATAGATAGTGTGCATTGGCAATTGGATGCAGGTTTTTATAAGTCTGATTTTGAAGAAAATAAATTTAGACTGTTTATCACACACTACAATGAAAGCATAACAAAATTGATTAATTGGTGGACAGCGAAAATGCAAGAAGGGAAAGTGTACAAAATATATCCATTTATAGGAATTACTGAAAGTTTGTTAAATAATGAAGGAACTTTAATGCGTTGCGGCGCTGGCTATGAAGGCTTTGCTATTACAACAAA
>JAUXTV010000180.1 GCA_030679025.1 Candidatus Woesearchaeota archaeon | reverse complement strand
ACATCAGCAGAATTCCTGGCGTTGATAGAGCTATAGGCAGATTGATTGAAAGTACACAAATTGGGTATCATGGTTTTCAAGATTTTAGCTATGCCTCTAGTGTTCCTGATGGAAAAGACAGAAAAGAGATTGAGCGTATAGCAAATATTGAACTTGCTCATGGACGCCTGTTGAAAGATGGTGATATGAACAAAGTTGTGCTGGGTATAGATTATTTAGATCCTGAAACACTCGGCAAACCTGTCCAAATTCGTGATAGTGTTACTGTTCATGGTAAATCTTTTGAAGTTATAGGTATTTTAGCAAAGAAAGGGAGCTTTATTATTGACAATGCCATTCAAATGAATGAAGCAGTGATGCGAGAATTATTCGATGTTAATGACACTTATGATGTGATAGTGGCTATTGTTCCTAATCCAGCAGACATGGCTAGAGTAAAAGTACGTGTAGAAGACTATTTACGCAAGGAACGAGATGTAGAAAAAGGAGGAGAAGATTTCTCTGTAGAAAGTCCAGAACAAGCATTAGCTAATTTGGATTCTACTTTATTTGCTATTCAAATTTTTGTGTATGTCATTGCTGGCATTTCCATTATTGTTGGCGGCATTGGTATTGCAAATACTATGTATACTTCTGTTGTAGAAAGAACTAAGCAGATAGGCATTATGAAAGCCATTGGCGCGCAACGCAAGATGATTTTTACTTTATTTTTATTAGAATCTGGATTTCTAGGATTTGTTGGTGGAATAGTAGGAATATTATTTGGCGCTGGCATTGCTTATGGACTAGCATTTTTAGGATCAACCTTCTTAGGCAGTGATCTCATTCAAGTTTCTCTGAATTGGTTTATTGTTCTCGGAGCACTTTTATTTTCTTTTGTCATCGGCACTGTTGCAGGACTTTTACCAGCAGTACAAGCATCACGCTTAGTACCTGTTGAAGCCTTGAGGTATGTCAAATGATCAGGATTGATTTACTTAAATATTCCATAAGCAGCTTACGAGCAAGAAAACGCAGAAGTTTTTTGACTATACTCTCTGTGTTTATAGGGATAGCAGCGATTACTACGCTCATTAGTTTTGGACAAGGCATTTCTGCTTATGTTGAACAAATTTCACAAGAGATGGGTAATGATAAGCTCATGGTGCAAGCACGAGGATTTGGCTTTGGACCTCCCTCACTAGACAGCAATGTGCGCATGGATGAAACGGATTTAGAGGCTATTCGCGGTGTCAAAGGAGTAAGTGAAGCTACGGGCATGTATATAATTACGGGCGAAGTACAAGTTGATGATCAAAAAAAGTATGGTTATCTTACAGGTTCTGACTACAAAAACTATAGAAAACTTCTGGAAGAGATCTTTGCTTTAGACTTAGCTGAAGGAAATACTTTACAAGGCAATGAAAAATCTAAAGTGTTATTAGGTTATAATTATCAACTACCTGAAAAGATATTTGAAAAACCTCTTCAACTCAGAGATAAGATTTTGATTAACAATCATACTTTCGAAGTTGCTGGTTTTTATGAAGCTGTTGGCAATCCTCAAGATGACTCCAATATTTATATTACTAAAGAGGCTATGGAGGATATTTTTACTCCTAAAAACTATTTATGGGTGCTCATTCGCGCTGCTCCAGGCGTAAATCCTACAGAGTTAGCTGAAGACATTAAAGATGAACTGAGAGATCATAGACATCAAGATGTTGGAGAAGAAGACTTTTACGTTCAGAGTTTTGAACAAGTTATTGCCACTTTCAAATCTATTTTAAGCATTATTACTGGTGTTGTTATTTTAATTGCGTTTATCTCAGTATTTGTTGCTGCAGTGAATATTACTAACACCATGTATACTGCTACTTTAGAAAGAACTAAAGAAATTGGTGTGTTCAAAGCCATTGGAGCTAAGAATAGTGCTATTTTGTTTGTGTTTATTTTGGAAGCTGGAGTGTTAAGCTTGATCGGAGGAATTATTGGCGTGATTCTAGGATATCTCTTGTCTTCAGTTGCTGGCACAGCTATTGCAGCTTCTGGCTTTGGCGTATTTACTCCTTTATTTACCTGGCAATTAGTAGTTGGTAGTTTAGTGTTTGCGTTCTTGATTGGTGCATTATCTGGATTATTGCCTGCATATCAAGCTTCGAAGTTGAAACCTGTTGATGCGTTGAGATATGAGTAATAGAATTGAATTAACTATTTATTTTTTTACAGAAAGTCTTCTTGGAATTCTTTTCTTCTCTTTTTTCTCATCTTTATGTTCTTGATGAGCATGCTTATGGTGGAATTTATCTTTTTGCAAAGCATGAATATGTTTTCTTCCCTGCACACCATCGTCAGCTTCATGCCAGAAATTAATAGTTTGTTCACCGATGCGCCAGCAGAGATAGATTTCTCTACCTTGAAAGACTGAACGAAAATCAAGCAATCCCTCTTCTAAATCGCGAAGAATAATGCCTTTCATGTCCAACTTTTCGAGCTCATTATACACTTTAAAAGAAGCTCCATGGAATTCTTTTTCCAAAGCCCGTTGAATACGATCATCTTGTTCTGGATCATCATGACTAATGTCCACACTATCTAAAAGAAGCAAATGATGCCTTAGACGATTAACTCTCTGCAGATGCTTACGAACTTCAGGGAGCATTATACGTGCCTGGGCTAAAGTAAAATATTTTCGTTTCACACTAACCACAATATATTTGAACACCTATATAAGCGTTATCTTATGGATATTGGTCATGGAATAACTCTAGTAGATTTGGCTCTTTTCTATAAAAAGCATCTTATTATAGGAGACTTACAATTAGGGTCAGAAGGAGTAGCACATAATCAGGGATTTTTCTTACCAAAGTTTCAATTACAAGATATTTTAGAAAGATTACACAAGATTTTTACTCAAGTCAAAGCTGAAGTTTTGATCATTAATGGAGATTTGAAGCATGCTATAGGCACTATTTTAGACCAAGAATGGACGGATATTTTAGCATTTTTCGATTTTGCCTTACAGCATGTACAGAAAATAATTATTGTGCGAGGCAATCATGATTTAGTTATTGATCCTATTGCTGCCAAAAGAAATATAGCTGTTGTTGAGTCTTATAGAGTTGGAGATATGCTTATTTTTCATGGTCATAAAGTTGTCAAAGAAACTGCGCCTCTCTTAGTTGTTGGTCATGAACATCCTGCTGTTTCTTTTCAAGATAAACCTGGAGACAAATATAAATGTTACTTAGTTGGCAAATGGAAAAAAAGTATTCTTATTGTGATGCCTTCCTTTAATCCTCTGACAGAAGGAAGTGATATTACTAGAGACAGATTTTTGAGTCCTTATCTGAAGCCAGACATTGGAACATTTGATGTTTATGTTGTAGAAGATAAAATTTATCCTTTTGGAAAAGTGCAAGATTTAAGGTAAGGTGTTTCCAGTTGACTTTTGAAAATCATCAAATAACCCAGAAGGTTTACCGGAAATCATATGTTTACATTTGACACTGGTGTCTGCGTAGAGATTGAATCCTGCTCTGACTGCATCATTGCTGAACCATACATCGTCATGTCCTTGAAAAGTATCTTCTGCTCTGAAAGGTACTTTTTCTAAGACGTCTCGATGAATTAATACACAACCTAAACCACAAAAACGAATGGTCATAAATCTAGGCTGCTCTACCTGTTCTGCGGAAAGGAAATCCATTTTTTTATTGATACCGGGAATAACTCCCCCTAGCAAAGGCATTAATTTTTTCATGGTCTTGACATGTTTTCCATCCACCTTGAAATCAATGTTGAAATATTTATAGTAGACACCACTGACAATTTCTTTTTTATGTCTAACTAATTGTTCAATAACATCTATAGGGGGAATAACATCTTGTTCCAGACTCAAGAGATATTCATAGTCTCCTTTCAATACCATTTCACGCAGGATATTTCTACTATGGGGAAGACGCAAGCGAGAATCCTTGATAAATTCTGGATCTTTCACTGCTTTGATACCATATTTTTCTATGGTTTTTGTATAGTCAATAGTTTCTGAGTTATCTACTAGCACTGCTGTTTTATTTGGATAGGATAATTCTTTGACTCTAGAAGCCCAATCTGGAAGACAATAAGCATAGGGAGCTGCTGTGGGGGAACCAATTAACACTTTAGGAAAGCTCATGGTTGGGTTTGTTCTGCTTCTTTTTCTTTTTGAATAATTTGCTTAATCATTTCCCGATCGAATCCCGCATATGCACGACCATTAATGACTAGGACTGGTGTTTTATCTTGGCCTGATAACTTATACATTTCGTCGAATGCTTTTTTATCACGTGTTATCTCTCTATTCTCGAAAACAATCTCATTCATGCTTAACATATTTTTTAACATTTGCGAATAAGGATCATCATTTCTACAGTAGACGATAATTTTCATCGATTTATTAAGTTCTTTTTCACTTTTAAAGACTTTCTTTTTATTAAAAACCATTGGAAACCTTTTTATAGTTCATAGAGTGATTTTCTTAAAAAGAGGTGTCTATGTCGCGTTCAGGTCAAGCAGGAGTAGAATATATTGTCCTTATTGGCGTGCTCTTATTCTTCTTTATTCCTATTGTTTATTACTCTTTAACACTAGCAACCAACAGCGTTAAACAAAGCCAAGTAGAAAATATTGTGAACAGACTTGGAAAATCTGCAGATGCTGTATATGCTCTCGGACCAGGATCTCAAGAGATTGTTGCAATAACTGTTCCAGAAGGAGTTCAAAATACAACTATAGGCGGACCTACAGAACGTGAAATTTTACTGCAAGTAACTGGCTATGGAGGAGTTTCAGACATTCATGTAAGCACCAAAGCAAAATTAATTGGAAGCTTACCCCTATCTAAAGGAACTTATTTTATTAAAATAGAAGCCTTACCTGGAGGACTAGTTAATATAGCACAACGATGAGACGAAAACTATATAAGTCACGACGAGGACAAATTAGTACAGAAATCATGTACGCTGTGGGCGTTATGATTATGATCTTCCTATTATTAACGGGAATATCTTTTAATCGCCGCAGCGAATTGCAAAAAATGGGTGATTATTTACAAAAGAGGAATGAGTGCTTGAAAATTTCCAATACTCTAGCGAGTTTAACATCTGCAGGTTTTAATACACGTGCTGTTGTCACAGTTTACAATAAAGCATGGATTTTTAATAGCGGACGTATTACTGTTGATCCCTCTCAGACTGGTTCTAAAGAAACACCCTGCACTTTTGTAGGTAATATTGATACGCGCCAATTAACTGCTGGTCAAGACTATCTCGAGCTTACTGGTGGTGGCCTTCCTTATTGTTTTTTCAACACGAATGAAAAGATTAGTATCTATGATGCTGATGATGTTGTTACTATTCAAGTTGGTGGTTTTCCTGTGCCTATTAATTGTATAGATCTTTGTGCTATAACTGACTCTTATTTATTAAGTTTAGGACTACAAGCATGCGCATGAACAACAAACGAGGACAAATAGGCTCTGAATATATTATTGTAGTCGGGCTTATTCTTTTACTCGCTATTCCTTTTTTTTACAGTTTTTTTCGCTATTTATTAGGCGGTTATAGCAATCAAATGAATGCAGATATGGTAGTTCGTGTAAGCCAGGCTACAGAAACTTTGGCAAACTTAGGAGGAGTTGGCAGCAAGTTTTCAGTTCCTGTGCGCATAGCAAAAGTAGCACAAAATGACCTTTCTGGCAATACTCTCTCGATTCAAACTACGAATGGACAAACTTATTCGGCTCATTCTACATCGCTTAATACAATTATAGGGAGCGAAGCTCTTGTTGGTGATGGATTCATGACTGTTCCCTTAGTCTACACTTATTTAGATACTATTGTGATAGGTACGCAACCACAAGTTGTTGGTATTTGCCCTGAAAATGAAAATCCTTACTCATCAGCATGCAAGACAGATACAACTGTAGAACCCTCTAAAGGTTTCAGAATCTTAGGAGCAAACTTCAATAGTAATAGCGAAGTAATACTCAGTAAAATTCAAGGCAGCAATGGCGGATGTCAGACTATGACTAGTTGTCAAGCAGATGAAGCTTGTGCTGTTGGTCAAGTTTGTGCTAATGGTATTTGCGCTGATATTAATCCGACTCTAACTATTAGTCAAGAAGGCTTAATTGCAGATGTTGGCACTGCGCAAACTGGTGTAGGTGATTATGATGTTTCTATAGTGAACCCTGATGGAGAAAGAAGCACTTGTGTATCCTTGGCAGTAACTCCTAGTGATGTTCAAGGATCTTATTGTGGTGATAGCATCGTTGATGAAGATGAAGAATGTGATCCTCCTATGGATATAAGCGAACAGTGTATTGGTAATAAGGGACAAAACTTAGAGTGTATGTCTAATTGCAAATGTAAGAATGCTTAAAGTGTGATTTTTGTATGCTATCGAAAAGGAATGGTCAGGCTGCGGTTACTGATTTATTTATTGCCATTTCTGTATTTATTATTTTGATAACTATAACTACTCTTACTTGGAACTTGTATAACATTAGATTAACGAGCAGGTTTGATTATGATGACATGATGCTTCGAGGATTTCAAGTCAGCGATCTTTTAGTGAAAAGCAAAGGCATTCCTCCTGACTGGCATATCAATTATAATACTGCACTACCTCAAGTCATAGGACTTGCAGACAATGAACGCGTTCTTTCTCCAGAAAAGGTGGATGCGTTTAAAGCTTTGAGTGATAGTGACCCTGCTGCGATTAAAAATGCATTAAACATTAACTTATATAATTATTATTTTGTTATTCGCAACCAAACAGGAGTTCCTTTGTTAAACACAGGTTTATTTCCTTCAGGAAAATATGCTGTCAATCTCGCGCGTATTGTCTCTTATAACAATCAACCAGTCATCATGGAGTTTGCCATATGGAAATAAAACGAAAAGGCATCATTTTTGCTCTGGACGCAGCTTTAGCAGTAAGCGTTGTTATCATTATTTTAATTAATAGCTCCTATTACTTCAGCACTTCTTCAAAAGAATCTTTATCACAATTGCAACCCGTACGCATTGGCAGCGATATCATGGCGCTCTTAGACTTTTCAGGCGATATTAATTCTGCTATTTTACAAGACAGTGAAGCTGATGGAGATACTATTCCTCAAGCTAATTTGAATGTCACTGCTTATCTTCCTAAAAATTATGCGATGAAATATGCTATTACTGATATGAAAGAAACTAGAACTTATTTTCCTGGGGCTGGAGATGAAGGTTATTGCCCTGAAAGTGGTGGTGAATATGAGAATTGTAAAACTGATGATCGTGTCACCTGTGATGATGAAGGTTGCATTCTAGAACCTAATCAATGGCTTAAAATTAAACCTATAACTGAGCCTACAAGAAGGGCAGACATCATAAATCAAGGAGAACATTTTGTGATTGTCAACACAGACCAAACTAATCAGACACTTTCTACTTTATCTCTGAAAGTATCTGATCTTGATGAACTAGATAATGCTAATCTCACTTCTTCAAGCTCTATTTTTGACAGTGATACCAAATCTTATTTTTATTATTTTGCAGCCACTAATCCTCTTAGGCTTCCTTATTTTGAAGCTGGTCCCAGTGACAATAACTGGTTAACACTTACTAATACTGGAACATCTAACATCAAAATCTTCTGGATTCGTG
>JAUXTV010000173.1 GCA_030679025.1 Candidatus Woesearchaeota archaeon | reverse complement strand
GTTGTTTTCCTTGTTTTGATGAACCTGCCTTAAAAGCAACATTTACAGTTACTTTAATTATTCCAAAAGAACTTACAGCTATTTCTAATATGCCTATCAAGGAAGAAAAGAAAGAAGGCGCAAATAAATGTCTGGTCTTTGAAAAATCACCCATTATGTCCACCTATCTTTTAGCTTTCCTCATAGCAGAATTTGAAGGCATCACAAAAAAAACTAAACAAGGTACGCAAGTAGGTGTCTGGACAACGCCTGGAAAGAAACAACATGCTTCCTTTGCCTTGGATGTAGCAGTAAAATGTCTCGAATACTATGAATCCTATTTTAATATCCCATATCCTTTGCCTAAAATGGACTTAATTGCAATTCCTGATTTTGAGTCTGGTGCCATGGAAAATTGGGGTGCAGTAACTTACAGAGAAAGAGTATTACTCTATGATCCAAATAACTCTTCAGCAGCAGGCAAAGAACAAATTGCTATAACTGTTGCTCATGAACTAGCCCATCAATGGTTTGGTAATCTCGTGACTATGCAATGGTGGAATGATTTATGGTTAAATGAAGGCTTCGCTTCTTGGATGGAATACAAGGCAGTGCATCATCTCTTTCCAGAATGGGAGATGTGGGTTCAATTCTATAGTGAAGAGCAAGGCGGTGCATTCGGTCTTGATGGGTTAGAAACAAGTCATCCTATTGAAGTGGAAGTTATTAATCCAGCAGAAATTGATGAAATCTTTGACGCTGTCAGCTATCAAAAAGGTGCTTCAGTTATTCACATGCTCGAACAATATGTCGGTGAAGAAGTCTTCAGAAAAGGATTGCAGCAGTATCTCAATCAATTTAAATATGCTAATGCAACTACGCAAGATCTCTGGTCTGCACTAGCAAAAGTTTCAGGTAAGCCCGTGCAAAAAATAATGGACTCCTGGACAAAGCAAGTAGGATATCCTTTACTAACAACAAAAATTAATGGCAGCACTATGGAAGTAGCACAAGAAAGATATTTCTTTAGCGGAAGAAAAAAAGATCCAGCAAAATGGTACCTCCCACTAGCCCTAACACAGGACAACAAGACTACTTACACTTTAATCGAAAAACAGAAAGAAACAATTCCCAAGGCAAAAGGACTAACACTAGTCAACAAAAATCAAGTAGGCTTTTATCGCATTCAATATGATGCTCCTTTATTTAATGAACAAGTCAAGGCTCTGCAAGAAAATAAATTAGATATTCTGGATAAGATCGGATTGCTTGCAAATGTCTATACTGTTGCAGAAGCAGGTTATGGAGATCTGGCACAATTTTTGGATCTCTTGGAATATGTTCGTGAAGAAAATAATTACACCCTATGGGGGGATGTTGCTGGTAGTATTGGCCAATTACAAGGCATGTTCGCACGAACTCGTTTTGAAGATGATCTGGATACATTAACACGCTGGGTCTTTGACAGTATCTTGAAAAAAATGGGATGGGAAGAGAAAAAAGGAGAACCTCATACAGATATCTTATTAAGAATTACAGTATTGGCCATGACTGGATATAGCAAAGAAATGTTCGTCCAATCAGAAGCAAAAAAAAGATTCCAGGCTTACTTAAAATCAAAAACATTGAATCCTAATCTTCGTGGCGTAGTTTATTCCTTGTCAGCATGGACTGGAGATGCAAAAATCTGGGAGCAGTTAAAACAGCTGCATGAAGAAGCAACATTGCAGGAAGAGAAAGTGCGTATTTTAGGTGCTATGTCTATGTTCCAGCAAAAAGAATTATTACTCAAAACTTTAGAATTTAGCTTATCTCCTGCTGTGCGTTCGCAAGATAGTCCTGTTGCTATTGCTAGAGTTGCGCGTAATCCTTTTGGTGCAGAATTAGCATGGACTTATTTACAAGAGCATTGGACGCAATATACAAAACTCTATGGTTCTGGAGGTCATATGTTGGGAAGGATTATTCAGGCAGTGACTGCGGGTTTCAAGACTCTGGAGAAAGCTGATGAAGTAGAACTCTTTTTCAAAAAACATCAAGTGCCGCATGCAAAGCGTGCTATCGAACAATCTCTAGAAAATATTAAAATTAATCATCAATTTATCACACGACATGAAAAAGCAATCGACTCATGGTTAAATATCTGGAAACAACAACACACAAAGAGGAAGCTCCTATGAAACAACAACCAAAAAAATTATACCTCTCTAATAAGGACAGAAAAATTGCTGGATTTTGCGGCGGTTTAGCAGAATATTTCAACATAGATCCAACACTCATGCGTCTCATTTATATCGTCTTAACCTTTATCAGTATGGGAACAGGTATTCTAGTGTATTTGATTGCTTGGATTATTGTTCCTAGAAATCCTAAGAATTAAGGGTCTGAACAGTCCCGCTTATAGCCGCAATTAGGACAGATAATCTTGCATTTAGGTTCATACATCTTGGTGTTACAGAGAGTGCAGAGATTCTCCATAAAATGCTAAAATGAGAAGCGATATATAAAATATGGGCCTGCCAGGATTTGAACCCGGACCTCGAGGTTACTCCTTATCATCTCATCAAAAGAGTGGTTGAAACCGAAGCCTCGCATCCTATCCAAGTTGGACCACAGACCCATAAAATGCTACCTTGAAAGTGAACTTATATAGCTTTCTCTTCGAGCGGCTTTGCCCGATAACTACGACTTGCCTGAGTAGTGGGTAGTCTGCCTGAGAAGTCATTATACACAACG
>JAUXTV010000163.1 GCA_030679025.1 Candidatus Woesearchaeota archaeon | reverse complement strand
ATTTAAATGAATTACCGGACAGACTTTCATTACATAGCAATGGAAGATCAATGGGAGAACTTAAAGACTTAGTTGAAGCTATTCTTAGTTCCCAAAATTTTTGTTTAGCTGCCAGAGCACCTTTAGAGAATGGAAGAGAAGAGAGATTTTATCGACTGAAACCTATTAACTTTAAAAGCGCATTTATCTTAGGAATTTATGGTCCTGATAGCGGAGCAGGATTTAATGTACGCTCTATATGTTCTGATGATATAGACCATTTAGAGGGTCTTCTCTATTTTTATGCAACTAGCATAAGAACTTATGAAACTATTGCTGGTAGAATAAATGAAAGTAATTTAGGAGCTACAACTCAAAGAGTAAAGTCTGTCAAAAGATTATTCAGACATTAAATGCTAAAAAATGGTAGACACAAGTGAAATACAAGGAATAGAGAAAGAAGTAGACAAATTAACACCCCCACTCTTAGCTGATTATTGGGTGGTTCCTACTACAGAACTAGTTTCTCATGGTACGCAGAAATTCTCTATGATTACTCGAACAGAAAATGACTTGATAGATTTTCTTTATTATGCCGATTGTAAATTCCGAATGTATGATCCTCCAATGCCTTATGTTTATCAGATTATACACAATGAGGTTTTGGTAGGGTTTTATGAGGAAGCCTTATCTCCTCATTTTTATATAACGAGAAAACATCCTGCAATTGCGATGAGTGAAAATATTATTATATCTTCTTTAGGACATCCTTATATTCATTTACCAGCTCCACGGAAAGAAACATCTAGAGAATGTACTCAATTTAGTAGATTATTAAATTTGAATCGTATTCCCCATGTTGAAAATATTCCTATTGAAGAGCTATTAAGAGATCCTACGCAAGCTACCTTAAGAGCTATTAAAAAGTTTTCATAGTTATTTATTCAAAATCTTGTCAATCATAGAAGCATAAGCTGGACGTGTAATGAAGACACCGACAGTAACTCCGATGATAGTTGTGACTGCGAAACCACGAACTAATCCTGCGCCTGCTCCCCAAAGAGGAATCATAGCAACAACTGTAGTTGTATAAGCAGCCATGATAATAAAGAACGCGCGCTTGACTCTTTCTTTCCAACCTAACATAGCTTCGCCTTTCAATACTTCGTCAGTAATGACAATTTGATCGTTGACACCTGTACCAACAGCAGCAATAATGCCAGCAATACTTGCCAAGTCCATGCTCCACTGCAAGAGCGAAGCAGTTCCTAAAGTTAAAATTACCTCACTTAAAGTTGTGATTATGATTGGAATGGTGATTTGTAATTTTCTGTACCTCAAATAAATAACTAATGTAACTGCAAGGATTGCAACAGCACCAACTATGAATGAATTCTTGATAAATTCTTGCCCTAAGACTGGGGAAATACTATCTAATTTTTCAATTTCAATTTTGACTGGCAAACTACCTGTGATTAATACTGTCTGTAACTTATTCATTTGTTTTAATGCAGCATCATAAGCAGCTTGTTCACTAGTACCATATCCTGGACCAGAAATAGCAATTTGCGTTGTTTCTCTTCCCTGGAGATCTGCACCAATTTGCAAACTATCTACTAATTGATCATCCAGATGCAAGTCTAAAGGCTGGCTTAAGTACCGACTGCCTACTTCTGAAGTGTTGATTGCTAAATTTTTGGTGATTTCCGCGTGACGCTTTGCAGAGGCTTCACTTAAAGTGATGACAAACTCGAAAGTACATACCCACTGCTCTTCTGCCAGCTGCTGACAAGGAGGACGAATACCAGAACATGAACCATCATTACGACAGACGAAAGGAATATCTCCTTCACCGCCTCTAAAGACTACTTCATGACCAATTTTTGCTTCGAATTTTCCTTGCTGACCAATTAATTCTCTTACTTCTTCTCTGGTCGCGCCAGCAATTTCAATAACGATGAATTTATTTCCTTCTAAATCTGATGCAGGACGCATCTTTAAGTCTGCTAGACCATAGACGTTCAAACGATTACTTAAGACAGCAATCATATCTTGCAATTGACGATCATCAATAGTTGTGCTGTTATCAGCAACTGGACGAATAATAACACGACTGCCACCTTGTAATTCTAAACCTTTATTGATGTTAGTTTTTTGTGCAGCTCTTACTGTGATGTCTGGAGCGTGTGTAATCAGCGCGGCATATTCTCCTTTGTTAGTTTGGATGACTAAGGTTTCTTTTTTGACTAGTTCTTTGGTGAATGTTTGTACTTCTTCATCTGTTGTGACTGCTTTTCCATTTACAGATTGGATGAGCATATCTTTTTTCAAGGATGTATTGCCTTGGACATCAACTACGGTTAAATTTACAGTAACAAATCCAGGATCTCCTAAGAAAGTGTGTTTAATTATTCCTTGATCTGTTTGGAAAGTAATAGTTACTTCTTTCAAATCTAATTCCTTGATAACTTTTTGATAGTCACTAAGTGTTTCAATAGGTTGTCTGTTCATGGAGAGGATTATTTCTCCAGCACTTATTCCTGTTTGTCCGATTTCAGATCCTTCTTTGACACTTCTGACTTCAATACCTGAAGCCCAAGGAGCAGGATTAATAGCAAGCAATGCTAAGAAGAGTGCAATAATTAAAATCCACATTCTTGTTGTTAGGAATTTAGCCATGGTGCTGCTTTG
>JAUXTV010000154.1 GCA_030679025.1 Candidatus Woesearchaeota archaeon | reverse complement strand
GATTCTTCCTTTCCATGATTCAGCAAAGTTACTCCCGTGACAGATTGGGCATTCGCCGCTTTCAGTAAATATCCTACATTTTTTGCATGCTCTTTGTGCCATTATTTCTTCTTCTCCTTAGTTTCTTTCTTGGCTTCCTTTTCAGGAGCAGCTGATTTCTTTTCGTTTCTTTTCAGATCTTCATCAATCCAAGTCAATGCGCCAAGCTTTGCCTGTCTCATTGTCAAGTTGATCTAAGGATTGGAAATATCCTTGTAACTTACTGCAATTATTCTTGCCCTGCAGTTGTCTCCAACTTTCAAAGATTTCTTGGAATCTTTTCCGGTTAAGATATTAGATTTTGAAAATGAAACGAAATCGTCCATTGTCTGTGAAACGTGTATCATTCCGTCAATTGGTCCGATGTTTATGAACGCGCCGAAATCGGTAATATCGCTTACCTTGCCTAAAACTATTTCTTGGATTTCTGGCTTGAATGTCAATACTGTGCATATTGTGTCATAGTAAGCTGCTCCGTCGCCAGGAATAATTATGCCTTCATGAACTTCCTTTATGCCGACAACGCCGATAACTACTCCCAATTCATTGGAAATAAAACCATTATACTGTTCGTTTAAACTTTTTAGAATAGAAACCTCAGTATCTTCATTAAATAATGTGGGATGTACCCTTACATGCCCCCTGACTTCAACTTCGTAAAACATCATTCCACCTTGGTATACTTCTTTTGTCTTATCACAACCAGCTTAAATCCTTTCTGCTTCAAACGCCGTTTTAGCTCATTATCCTGGGTTGCAACGATATACTCTTTTGGATCAAGTCCGAGGAGCAAATCATCAACATAGCCTGTTTCAGGGGCTATAACCTTGATTTTATTCGCCTTAGCGACGGAAAGGGCTAACTTTGCCGATTTTCTTTCTGTAGAATTACCTTCATTTATAAGCTTTTCTAATTCAGCCATCGACGCACCCAAAATCACGGGTTCTGCCCCGGATTCAATGCAGTCTAACGCCTCACTTAAGCTTATATGGAAATTTACCATTGAAATGAGGAAATTCGTATCCAAAACAAGTTTCATTCAATTAGGCAAAGGATACCCCGTTGCTTACTTCGGGTAAGAATTTGCCTGTTCACCTCCATAATATATTTCAAATCTCGGCAATCTTTAAATATTTCGGTTTTTTATGACTGCTATCCTTACCATCCAAAGCATTTGACGACAAATAGCTATCGATTGGGTTTGGCAGTTTGGTTGATAAACAAGTAATCCCAGCATTGGTAACTGGACAGAAAATAACCATTTCTGTGTAAACTAACTATAAATCCTCCATTCCACTTATGTGGCGTATTGCACAAAATTTGGTAAGATAACTAACTGCAAAGGCATAATGCACAATAGCTCGCTGTGATTGGGATAGACTTTGTGATATTATAGTTTACTCAGTTAATTCCTTGATTTGGGTATATATATGTGAACTACTACAACACTAAAGGGATGTAGCTTCTTGCTTCACTGATACATAACTCGTAGACCTGCCTTGCAGCAGTTCCGTCGTTAGGGGTATCTCCACAAGCTTATATTCGGATGGTTCCCACCCTATTTGTTTTATTAATCGCTTTTTTATTTCCAATGCCGAATTGTAATCCCTTGGTACAATAAACCCACAAACACATTTGTGAGTCCTGTCCCATAATTCTTTTTTAACTTCAATTCCGCATCGGCTGCACATTTGTGTTGTACCTCTATGGTCAACAGAGACATACAGTTTACCAGCACTTCCAGCCTTGTAAGCTATATATTGCCGCAGTTTTCCCCATGAGGCATCTAA
>JAUXTV010000153.1 GCA_030679025.1 Candidatus Woesearchaeota archaeon | reverse complement strand
AATTCTTGCATGCGCTTAAGATAAGTTTCATCAAGAGCATGCATGCCATCTCCTAAGTGTTCTACTAATTGTTTAAGAACCAAAACTTTTTGGATGGTGCCTTCTAATGTGTCTAAACTAACTTCAACACCATTTACATGAAGAAGATCGTCAACAGATTGAAAAATTTTAATTCCGTTCTGAAGTTCTCCAAAGAGTGCTTCACTTTGCGTTACATCTTCTATAGTTTCCTTGGCTTGAGTATAAACTGCATCAATTAAGTCATCATCATAAGAGGTCTGCTCAGCAATTAAGGGTGCATTGCGTTGGTCAGGTGAAACAACAATCATAAAACGACTTGCAGTTTGTAGACTCAGATAATTTTCTCCATGCTTAAAACCAATGGACTTTTGTTGTGCAAAAAAATCAATAAGTTCAGGACTTAATCCTCGCTTGTCAACTCTAAAGGAATCTAAAGGACAGTCTAGGCCAAGTACTTGTTTCAAAACTGTGCGGTAGCGTTCTGCAAGAACACCCTGTACAGGCAAAAGATTTTGATGAACTAAGCCAAGCTTCTCAAGATCTATTCTAGACTTAGGAATTTGTATTTGATTCATGGTTTCTTGTCCCCGCGTTCATTCCTCAATCGTTGTTGTACTTCCTCATAAACACGAGCGTCATGCAAACGTCCCTCAACATCACTCCTGAATTTGTCATCTGCATATCTTTGCTCTGATGCTGCATAGCGTTCAAACTCTTGGACTATCATGTCTGGCGTTACTTTCTTGCAAAGATCCTGTAGGAGAGCGACTCGTTGGTCATAATCTTGGAAAAAGAAGAGCTCTGGCTTTTCATACCATTCAGTAGGGATATCATAATCATTCACACGCTTTTGTACTGCCTGTGTGACTGCATGGACTGCTCTTCCAGTAAAGCGCGGATTTCTCTCTTTGAATCCTTGACAAAGATGACCTATGTCTGCTAAAGTAATATCTCCTCTCTGAATTAAAGGAGATGATGTTTGTTCATGACCTGTTTCCTGTTGTCTTGCAGTGAAAGGAGTATATCCTTTTCCTTGAGGAAGATCAATAATTCCTCTTTGTATCCAGGGTCGCAGTTTTTCATAAGTGATGTCTGCAAAATCCTGCCAAGTAACAGGACCATCTACTTCATAACGACCTAAAAATCTCTGTCGAAGTGCTCCATCCATAGCTGTTGCATCGTTAGTAGCAGCCCACCATTGAGTATTGCCTCTAACAACAGTGTTAATGCCATCAGCATATTGCATTAAAATATTCAAAATATCTTTATCAGCACCACCAGAGGAGCTATTTCTATCTGCAGATACAAGAAGATCAATATCATCAGTCGTAACAATATAAATGCCATCAGTTTTTTTCGCTTCTGCTAGAAGAGCTAAAAGTTGTTTGCCTGTTTTTCCATAAAATTCATCTTTGATCGCTTGATCTATAGTAAGTTGTTTCCAGGTGAGAGGACTCTGACTTCTCTGTTTGAGGAAAGCGCTGACCTGTTCGCAGCGTTCATGGAGTCTAGTTAATCCCATTCTAAAAAGACTAGATTTTCCAGTTCCAGGAAGTCCATCATAGAGAATTGACCAGGATAAGCCTCCAACTTCTAGAATAGGATTTTTTTTAGCAGCTACATCAAATAAAGCTATACGATCCATATCTCTAAGCATTTCTTTTTTCGCTAGGACATTGCCAGCAACCTGATGAGGGTGAACAGGAACAAAGCTTACTTTTTCCTTAGCTACTTCCTCATAAGAGGCTTCAAATCCTGATAAGGTAAAGCGATTGTCTACAGTAAAAGTTGTGTTTGTAACAAGGTCAACAAGATCTTTATGAAAAGTTGGTCTTTTTACTAAAGTCTCTTCTACAAGAAAGTGGAAAAATGCTAAACTACTGGCAGACAAGTCACTAGGCTGTGCAATAAGTTTATCTCTTTTTCCTGTATTTACAAGCCCATAGAAACGAGCTAAGACAAGATTTAAAGTATCATCTTTAGTTCCATCAAAAGTAAAATAGTTTTCTCTTTTCTTAATCTCAAAGGGTTTTTGTTCTCCAGCAGCAAGATTAAGCTCATGAGTAATAAAAGATCCTGCAGCAAACATAGCATAGGTTCCAAAAAATGCTTGTTGTTCTTTTTCAGGAACAGTAGGCAGAGGTTGTTGGCGTACTTTATCTTCTAGCAACGCATACATTTCGTAAAAGAGGGAAAATCCATCACGAAGAGCTCGTAAAGTTTCTTGAACTTCTGGAGCCATTAAGTGTTTATCTCCGCCAATGTCTTTCACAAGTTCAAATAAGCTAGGTTGTTCTAGACCTCCTCTTCTAATAGAACTAAGATGGTCATTTACTTTCTGAAGATGTTGTTCCAAATCTGGTTTTGAAATAGGATGTGCTCCACTTTTTTCAGCCATGGATTTCACCACCAGTCATAACACCATAAATTTTACAAGGATGTCCTTCTTCATCTTTATCAACTAATTGCTGTTTAAGGTGAAAGGGAACTAACATTCTTTGATCATAATCATCTAAGGGGCCAAATAATTGAAGCTCTGTTTGAAATCCTAACCATTGACTAAGTTTTCTGCTGCCTAATACTTTCCCTAATTTTCTTGCTCTTTCACTTAGAACTGATTGAATGTTAAATCTAAGAACGGCATTTTGATCTTCTCCTCTGATCAAGGCATCAAGAGCTGCACTATTATGTGTGAGTGGATGATAAAAAGGACCGATGACAAACTTCTGGAGCATCTTGGGATGAATATCTTCTAGTTCTCGATCCATGTGAGTTGCCAATTGTCGAAGATTTGAAGAACCATATTGTGTTTGATAAGCTAATGTTTCAAGTCCATCATGTGAAGTCTCTTCAAGAGGTGGTGCACGATTTGCCTGTACTAAACAAAGTCTATAAACAACAGGAACATTGCTTCCACGTTCAATACAACTCCATTCTACAACATATTTTCTTCTTTGTTCTTCATCTGTACCTACAAATTTTGGTTGGTTAAAATGAAATTCCTTCAGAGTTTTTACTGCTGTAAGTTGTGAATAAAGAAGATGTCTTCGTAAAAGAATCTGTTGATGTACAGGTGATCTTCCTTGAA
>JAUXTV010000143.1 GCA_030679025.1 Candidatus Woesearchaeota archaeon | reverse complement strand
TGAGGGATAAAAGTGACAGATATTAAATGTTTTGACTCCTCAGCATGGTTATCATATTATTTTAGCCAGAATTCTGCCGTTAAGTCAATGATTGATAGTCATGGTTTAATTTTAACATCTTCATTATCCTTATTTGAAATTAAAAAGAGAATGCTTAATCTAAAAAAAGATCCTGAACCATTGTTAATATTTATGAAACAAAGAAGTGTCATCATAATGCCAACAATAGAAATCAATGAAAAGGCTGCAGAAATAGCCGTTAAAAATAAGTTGGGAGCAATGGATTCCCTAATTTATACAACTTCACTAATGCATGAAGCCGAGCTTGTAACCGGGGATAATGATTTTAGAAATATTGATAACGTAAAAATTATTTCTTGAAAAAAATCAAAAATTGCTACAATTCATAAGAATAAATTATAAACTTTTTACACCAAGTGAATAACTTTCCCTACGCCCATAGCCGCAAACACCGCCAATGACACTATTGCAGTGCCCGCCCCTTGATACGGGCCATATTTTTCCTTCTGGTGGCAAAATAATCTGCGGTATTGGAAGATTATTACCCTTAATTATGTAATTTAAATCCCCAAATGAAATCCCATAAAGAAATTTTACTAATTTCTCATCAACATCATAAATATCTATACATTTCTTTGAAGGCAAACCCTCAATATCAAATATTGAAAGATAAGAATACTTGAAATCAGCTAAATCCTGCCTCTGATTATGTATATCGAAATTTTCTGGATCAACATAAGCAACAAGACTATCGCCAACAGTCTCAAAAGCCAATCCAAGCCAAATAGTCTGGTTTTCAGCGCAAAGATCCTTGTATAAAGATTCCAAATTATCTGATAATTGATATTCCAAACCATACATAATCAAACCGAATATTTCTGATGGATAAGGATGCCTGTAACCAGCTTTTCTGCTTCTTTGCAAACTAATATTAGGGTCTAATGATTTCTTTTTACCATGGATACTATAAACATTGGGCTCAAATTCTATACTTTTATTGCCAATGCAAATACTAACTGGAGGGAATAGATTTTCTTCATTGATTTTTTGTTTGGCCTGACTATATACTGCTTCTAAATGTTCAGGATGTTCTATTGATAAACCGAAATCTGCCATTCTCTTTGCTAATTTTGAGATTAAATTCAAAGACATAGTTTCATTGCTTAATTCACGAAGTATATCCTTCTCGACTATATCAACTAAGCCTCTTGCCTTTATGTCCAATGTTAATGCTAATTCATTCATGTTTACTTCCTTAGGATATTCTTATCCTTAACAGCCGCATAAATTAACGGCAATGCAATTGTAGAATCACATATTACATCCGTGAAATCTCCTTGAGGATTCATCTTGCCCCAAGATATTCCTTCCTTTAATTCTGCTCCGGAACTTCCACCTGGTTCTGGCCTGTCCATTGTGACTTGTATTCCATACGAAGCTGCTTCAGGTGCAAACTGCATCGCCTGCTGGATAAAATTCTTTGGAACACCGCCACCGATATAAAATACACCTGATTTCTTTGCTGTCCAGG
>JAUXTV010000136.1 GCA_030679025.1 Candidatus Woesearchaeota archaeon | reverse complement strand
AACGATATAGTTAAGTGTTTGTTGTAAAAATATTTGTAAATCCGGAAATCTTTCGCGTTTATAGTCATATTTCGAAAAGAATAAAATAAATCTCGAATAGTTTACGGAACTTTCCAGAGTATTTTCGGTTTTTTCTGCGCTAAGTTCTTTTATACTGTTGAGCTCTTCTTCATATGTTTCGTGTCTTTAGAACAGCAGAATTTAACGAAGACTATGCTGATTTAGATCATGCGGAGCAGATCAAGCTGAATAAAATTCTTATAAAACTAGAAGAACAAGGAGATGTTGTTGGAAGACCATTAAAAGGTGATTTTCTTAGAGAAAAAAGATTAAATGGGAAGCGGACCTATTATTTAGTCTATACTGAATTCTCTTCACTCCTCATGCTTGGTGTTAGCAACAAAAAACTACAACAAGTTACTATTGATACTATACTGTTAAACTTTGAACCCTATAAACAATTCGTCATTGAAAAACTGCAAAAGAACAATTAAGCCTTATGATCTTTGCTTTTCCATTCAGTAATTCTACCATGCTTAATATCTTCAAAAGCTCTTTGGAATTTAGCAACCATTTCCCAATCTACTTCTGATTCTTGAGCCTGCTTTTTTAATTTTACATATTCTTTCTTTTGAATAGTTACTGTTTCCATACTGTCGGTAATACCTCAAGTCTTTATATATTTTACTCAAAAAAGTCCGGAAACTTTTCGGTAATTTCTCAACTACCTTCCGAACTCTAAGCCAAGTTTTTCAGAGAGAAACGTATCTAGTGCTTCTTCCCCTTGTTCTTTAGCAATCTTTTTCAAAGAAGAGGGGAATACTTACTGATGCCTTAATCTTGCAACTTCATTCTTCCAAATCGCCCTTTCGTCGAGCCCAGTAATATTGTAATATCCTTCATAGGGTCCAAATTTCCTTTTAGGCATGCTAAGTTGAGCAAAAATATGACCATCATTGCAAGTTATATGAGGATCATATTCACCATCACCGTCAAAATCTTGTTGTTTATCAGTTGCTAACTGATTTATCCCACCATAATACTGAACAAGTCTAGGTAAATCTCTTTCCTTGACAGTGCAGGGATTCCATTTGTGCTTTATAGTGTCACTTACTAAGGCATACGATCCCAAGCCCCCTAAAGCTAATGTTAACAATATCGCCTTTGTGTTAGTTTTCATGTTATATTACCTCCATAAAGTAGTTACACGTATAATCTATTTAAATTTACTTCTTCCCTTTGAGGGAATAAATTTATAAACACTCGTTTCACCCATGCTTATTATGGACAATGAACTATTTTTACAAGAAATTGGTCTAACTAAAAATGAGATCAAAGTGTACAAAGCCTTGCTCAACATAGGACAGACAACAACTCTACAAATTATAAAAAATACTGGCGTAAACACCTCCAAAGTATATGAAAGTCTCGAGAGATTACTAAAAAAAGGTCTGGTTTCATATATAATAGTTAAAAATAGGAAGAATTGGAAAGCAGAAAATCCTTCAAGAATTAAAGAATTTTTAGATGAAGAAAAAGAAAAGATACAAGAAAAATCTAAGCAGGCAAATCAAGTAATTGCAAACTTAATCAAGACTCAAAATAAGGAGAAAAGTGAAGAGGTTGCATATTCTATATTTGAAGGTATAAAAGGAATAAAGACAGCAAGAGAAAAAGTTTTAGAGGTATTAAAGAAAGGTGAAACTTTTTATTTAATCTTGGCTTCATATCCCTCTGATAACAATTTAGAAGCATATTATCTTGACTTTCAAAAGAGAAGAGCTTTGAAAGGTATAAACTGTAAATATATTCTTAATGAGGATTTTAAGAATAAGGAGGTTAGAAGAGAAAAATTCACTCACACCGAAGTAAGGTATGTAAAACCAAAGATTTTGACCCCTACATGGATTGAGATATTTGGAGATTATGTTTCAATTGGAATTTTAGGAGAGCATCCTTCTGTTTTTTTAATTAAGAATAAAGGCGTTGTAGAGGGATTCTTAAATTACTTTGACTTCTTATGGAAAATCGCCAAGAAATAATAAATGATAACCTAATAAAAATAGTGTTGCATAACTCTTTTATACCTTCTAAAGAGAGAAAATCCCATGAAAACAGCCATAGTCCACGATAAGCCACAGTGTATAGGGTGCGGTGCCTGTGCTGCCATAGATCCTGAAAATTGGAGTTTAGGACCAGACGGAAAAGCAACTCTAGCAAACCATACACAAGACAATGAACAAGAAATCAGAGAAATAACCGCACAAGAAATAGGAGAGCAAAAAGAAGTGGCAGAAGCTTGCCCAGTCAATTGTATTCATCTCTACGACAGAGGAAAAAAACTTCTATGAAACCAGAACTATTAGCTCCAGTAGGTGACTGGGAAACCTTATCCTCAGCCATCAAGGCAGGAGCAGATGCAGTCTATTTTGGCATCAAATGGATCAACATGCGTGCAGGATCTGCCAGAAATTTTGATATCACAGAATTGCAAGAAGTCATGGACAAGCTCCATAAAAATAAAGTCAGAGGCTATCTCACCTTAAACACAGTCATATAT
>JAUXTV010000127.1 GCA_030679025.1 Candidatus Woesearchaeota archaeon | reverse complement strand
GGCCCGCGGGAGATGGCGACGGTGTCGCGCGAACCATTCAGGCCGTCGCGCGAGCCCGCGGCAATCGCGAGATGAAGATCCACCGTCTCCGACGGCGAGCCGCCGCACAGCACCCCGTCCGCCAGCCTGAGGCCGCCCTGGAAGGCGCCGTCGGCCGCGCGGTTGGCGAACAGGATGCGCGCCGCGGCATCGACGATCAGCACGCCCTGGCCGATTCTGTCGAGCGCAGCCAGCGACCAGGTCCGGTCGATCGCCGCGACCTCCAGGCGATGGTTGAGCTGCACGGCGCGCTTCAGATGCGGCGCGATCGCATTGTAGAGCTTGAGGTGCCCGGGTCCGAATTCGTTTCTGCCGGGAACGACGAATTCGACGCGCCAGTCGTCTTCGGCGAGCAGCGTCGCCCCCATCACCGAGAGATAGCCCTGCGGGCGCGACCACTCGTTGAAGAAGGCGCTGGAACGCAAGGTTGCCTTGGGCAGCACCATGCAATCCGTCACCGCGGTCCCGACCGGCACGCGGGTCATGCGCTGCCAGAACAGGTTCAGCGGATGATAATGCAGGCCGTAACTTTGCAGAAAGGCCGGGTCGGTGCGCGGCGCCACCAGCCAGGGCATCGCACGGGGTGAGATCGCGGTCAGCGAGGCCTCTTCGGCGTCGAAGGCGTCGGCGATGTCCTGCAGCACCACGGGCCAGCGGCCGGGGTCGCTTGCAGCGTCATAGATCTGGCCGATCAGGGCCAGCAGCGCGTCCTGGTTCATCACGCCCACCAATGGTTGTGTGACTTCAAGGCTTGACCGACTTCCAGCGGAGCCAGCGTACACAATTTGATGGACGCCGGGAATGGCGGGCGCGGCTAGCATCGCCGTTGATTGCAACTGATTGCGCCGGTCTTTCTTACTTCCTTTTCCGCCTCCACGCCCGATGGGCGCAACATTTCGATGAGGTATTGCCATGGCCACGCCACTTGCCGATGTAATTAATTACCTGCGCACCAACGGCGGCACCGGTTTCGAGCGCGTTACCTACGCCGACCAGGACGACATCGTGCTGTCGTTCGGCGACAACCTCACTACGCGCCAGGCCAATTTCATCAAGGCGGCGTTCCTGACCTGGGGGGATTTGATCGACATTCCCGTCGCGTTCGGCAACTCCGACGTGAACATCACCGTCACCTACGGGACCAACGTGCCGGCCGGCGCAGTTGGCGTCACCCGAACCAGTCCGTTCTTCTCCGTCGATCATCACACCGACATCGTG
>JAUXTV010000125.1 GCA_030679025.1 Candidatus Woesearchaeota archaeon | reverse complement strand
AAACCTCTCTGTTCTTCTCCACTTATATAACTTTCAAGATATAGTTGACAGGCTCTTTCTATATGTTCATCTGCGATAGTGCTACCTGCTTGATGAATCAGATTAGCAAATATAATAAATGGTTCTAAAGAATCTCTCAGTCGAACACTTTCAGAGGTATGTCTTCCGTCGTGAGCGACCATAGCTCTTACTGTTGTATCGACTACTGTATCATCAAATCTTGGAGTTGTGGAAGTTTTTGCAGCTAGTTCTTCCATGCGTGCAAATTCTGCTTTTTGTAATAAATATGAATATGCTTGAGTTAAGACTTTTTTTCGTGGCGGAACACCTGTTTGTATAGCTTGATTAACTATAGTGTCTATTGCATCTGTTGACGCCAGTTTATCATAGGCATCTTGAACATGATTAACAGGAACGCGTCTATGTTTACTAGTCGCTCCCCGATAAAGATCAAAGAAGGTATTAATTTTTCCTCCACGTAATGCTGCCATCTGGAGCCCTTTTGCAAGAGCTATATCTGTCTTAATGTCTACAGCAGCATCAAGTTCATCCAAGGTTTCTTTTGTAACTTCTGTTTCTTCTATAAGCCTCATTAAATTTGCTTTCAATGCTGGCGTGTGTTCTGGTTTGATTCCTGTGACTTCTGCAAGTTTCTTTATTCTTTCAGAACGTCCAGATTCTACTAAAGTTTCATAAGTTGTTTGAACAAGTGTAGGTGGAATAGTAATTTTTGTTTCCTCATGTACTGCTTTAACTCCCTCAATTCTTCCTTCAGCCAATGCTCTTGTGTATACTGGCTCTACAAGTTCTTGCGTGTAGTGCAGTTCTCCAAATTCTGCTCTAATGGTGCTAGGAGTATCTCCTTCTTCTCTTGTTGGTGTTCTTAGAAGTGCTTCAAGAACGATAGTTTCTAAAGTTCCTTTTTCTAATTTTCCTTCCTCTGTTAAACTCAGAGCTGCATTCAATAAAGGCCAATCTTTTCTCTCTATTGCTTTTTCCAAGTAAGGCTGCATTTCTCTTGCAGGAGGTCTCACACCTAGTGCACCTATTGCTGTGCGTGCTTGATCGAGTGCGTAAGTTAACAATTCTTGATCTGATAAGGGTTCAATTTCACTCTCTTCATCGCCAGTCTCTTCTAAAAGAATACGTTGTCTTTCTCTATGGAGTTGTTCTGCGCGTTCTCTAAAATTCTGTGATCTGAGCTGCTCCATAAATTTACTAAGCAGTGCTTTAGCAAAAAGAGTTTCCATTTTACCAAACTGCACTGTTTCTCCTTGCTGGATCTGTGCTACAAGCTGATCATATTGATTTTTTGCTTCTTTCATGATTCGAGCTCTTCTATGAGTTTATTGAGTGCATATTCTACTAAATGACTCTTATTCCTAAACTTACCAGTGTTTACTAGAGTACGGAGCTTTTCAACCAGTTCCATATCTACTGTAACACTCAATTTGTCTTTCATCTTACTCAGTGGGATACTATCCTCCATTTATATGCCTTTCTATTTGTAACTACTTTATAGGCATAACAATAATAACCTTTAAATAGGTCTTCTACCTCTATAAAAAGTGATTTATTATGATCAAAAGAACCATTCATCCTCTTGGACGAACTACCTATGATTCTAAAGCAAAAACTCTTACCTTTGAAGATGGTGTTCTTGAGGAACAAGGGAAAAGAACATTTGTAAGTCCTGCTAGAAGAACTTATACAGGGATTGAATCTTATCTTGGAGGATCTCTTGATTTAAACAGCTTACCACCAACTGTTTGCTCAATGGATTTAACTCCTGAAGAAAGAGCATCTATTATGGAAAAAATAATGGCTAGAGCACCTACTCTAGTAAGCATTCTTAAGGAAACTTCTTTGTCACAACTTCCTAGAGCTCTTGCAACACATGTTCTAGATACAACAAAAAAATATATATCTCATCGAGCTCGAGAAATAAAAATAGGCATGAGAAAAAGAGCACTACAAGCGAGAGTTCCTCATTTAGATAGTAGAACACTGGATGATTTAGCTTTTGACTACACTCAAGCAAGTTTTAGTTATGCCACGAAGCTTGTTGAGGAAGCTTTAATTACTGCTGGAGAAGATTCTGAATTTTTCCTAGACGTAAGTCAGCAACTGCTTACTCCTCGACAAAGAAGTAGACTGGCTGACAATTTAAAGCGTGGTGAACATCCTTCTTGGGGTATTCTTGTTGGAGTAGATATGGTCTATGCTGTTCGTCAAGCTCAACACTTATTTGCTGCTGCAAAAACTTTAGCTGAAAGGTTTAGTATGGGCACAGGAGATTACGCTGTTCATTTGCAAGGAATAGTTGAAGCTTCACCTTTACACAAGCTTTCTTTTTAAGAAAAGATTAATATACTTCTATATTTCTCATTATGTATGCAAAATTCTCCTCGACTTTTCTCTTCTCATGTTTTGCGAGCAGCACTCAAATCTTTAGGCATTTTGGTTTTGCTTTGGCTTGGAGGCTATCTCTTTCACGGGCTTATGTCTTTATTTGTTGGAAGAAACATTCCTGTAAGGATGGTTTTTGGCAAAATTCCGATGACACAAAATGATTATCTCTGGTTGTTTTTATTTTGGTTTGTCTTCACTCTTTTTCTTATGAAACACAATAGTTTGTTTTCTAAAAGAGTTACATTACCAAAGGTTAAAGACTTTGAGAGATTAGCTACTTTTGGAAAGAAATTTGCAGCAAAAAAAGGCATAAAGGAAGAAGACGTACTCAAAGATGATTAGAAATTTAAATAATTAAGCACTTACTTTGATTATCTCAAAATCTTTCGCTTTAAACGCAGTTGGAGCTCTTGGTTTTTTCACGAGAGCAAACATTTTTGCCACATCTTTTGGAATACTTTTCTCTATAACTTTTTTAGATGAATTTTTCTTTCGCATCAAATATTGCTGAGCAAAAGAACGACTCATAAACTCTATGTCGGAAAAGTCTACGCTAATATGTTTTTGTTTACTTTTTTCAATGCTATCAAATAGAAGATCCGCATTGCTACGAAGAGCTAATGTTTTCATTACCTTGCTGAATGTTATATTCCTATTCGATGAAGTCATAGATATTTACCTCTTGATTCTTCAGGAGTTATAATTTTTATTCCTTGATATTCTTTTATTTTTAATAATTCTTTGTCATAAGTAATAATACATCGTGATCTTGAAGCAATCGCACACTCGATGATTTTGTTGTCATCTGGATCATTCTTTACTATATCTACTTTTTCACTTGGTTCTATGAGCTTAAGGAAAGCCATTGTTTTTTCTAAGAGTTCTCCTATTTCTTCATCTGTAAAATCAAAATCGCGTTTAAGTACTTTTTTATATTCTGCGATTATTTCCGACGATGAATAAATGGTTACATCTCTCTGAATACAATCAAAGAGTACTTTTTGAGATACACTACCGTCCCATAATGTTGCAGAAAGAAGCACATTGGTGTCGAAAGTTACTGTTGTCATTTATTTTGCTTGCAGATCTGCTTCACAAAAACCCTTCTGCTGGAGTTTTGTTTTTGCTTTTTTTGCAAGGTTTTTCAAGTCTTTTATTAATTGTTCTTTTGATGGAGTTTCAATTTTTTTTAGAATGACTGTATCTTTACTTCCCACTACTGCAAACAGAGTACCTTCTGTAGCATAGAGTTCTTCACGAACATCCTGCGGGATTACTATCTGCCCTTTTGAAGACATTCTCACTGTTTCTACACTCATGCTTATACCTCCTGAATCTTCTAGTCTTACTGTAAGCATATCTTACTTATAAAGCTTTCTCTAACCTATTATTGTTTGTCCTTCAGAATTATCAAAAAGTAACATTATTCTACTATACTTCTAGTTGCAATCAAACCATTAGGAATTGCTTTTTTATCAACATACAAATTACCGTGTTCATCTTGTGCAATTCTTCCTTCAGCCATCAACAATAATGTCTGTGGAAAGATGATCCAGTCACCTTCTTTTTTTAAGCGATTCTGATGTTCGTCAACAACTCTTTGTACTAACTCTTGGTCTTTTGGATCAAAATCTGCAGGCAGTTGTACTTTGACAGGAGCAGAGCGCATGAATATTCTTCCATAATCTACTCTTTCCTCAAGAACATGCGTACAAGAACGTAAATATAGTTCTCCAGCAAGAATTGCATCTCTAACTGCATGATCTCCAGTGTATTTTCTTCTCTCTCCTTCCAGAATAGAAAGATCTGCAGGGTGGACGTTGACTCCTTGATATGCTTCTAATAAAAAGTTTGTTGCAATGCTCATATATCCTGCATATGCAGCTACGGTTGCTTTAAAGGGAGCTAGTGCTCTTACTGTTGCTGCATCAAATTCTTTTCTTACTCCCATATCTCTTTTTGGTTTACCACGAGCAGCATAAAATGAGTTTATATCTCGAACAACTACGGG
>JAUXTV010000121.1 GCA_030679025.1 Candidatus Woesearchaeota archaeon | reverse complement strand
TTTTAGAATACCTAGATGAAAAAGAAGCTAAAATTAAAAATGAAAAAAATGAAATAAAGAAAATTATACCTGAGATGGAATTAAAACTCAAATTTCAAAAAGAACCTCAAAATGCCCAAATATATCAGACATTCGATGGCCTTAAAACCTTGTACAATGAAATCATCGAGATCTTGGCTCATGAAAAAGAAGATTTTATAGGATTTACCTTGGGTGAAGAAGAATACAAATATTCTGGTGCAGAGCATTTTTTTAGAGAATATGATGTAAAGAGAAGAGCATTAAAAATTAAATTAAAACTTATAGGCTCTGAAGATCAAAAAGACTTTATGAAAAAGCTTGTCAGTTCAGATCGTAATATTGCTCTTCGTTATTTACCTTATCAAATGCCAACAGGACTTATTATTTTTGCTGATAAAGTAGCTATTTTGACTTGGCAAGAGATACCTACTGCGTTTGTGATTCAGTCAAAAAAAAATTGCAGAGAACTATAAACTCTTTTTCCTTGCTATGTGGAAAATGGCAAAATCATAGTTTACTTATTAAGAATAGTAGTAGCGGCCTTCTTTCTTCTGTTCTCTATCTAATTGTGAATCTGGCTTGTTGATTTGAGCTCGACCAGTCTGCTTATCTTTTCTATAAGTAATATTCAACATCTTTAAAACGCGATTCATGCCTTCTTCTTTAGAACAAGGACCGTGGACATGACCTTCTTTTCCTGGAGATCCTTCAAAGACAAGCATAGCATCAGCAATATAATCCATAAATTGCACGTCGTGATCAACTACTATAGTAGCTGTGCCTTTTTTCTCAGTAAATTCTTTAATGACTTCAGCGACTTTCAAGCGATCTTCTACATCGATGAATGCACTTGGTTCATCCAGAGCAACTACAGGAGCATCTGTAGATAATGCGCCAGCAATAAATACTTTTTGCAATTCTCCGCCTGATAATTCGCGCATGCTGTGATCTAAAAATCCATGAAGATTTAATTTTTCCAAAACATTCTGCTTATACCAGCCAGAGCTGAAATTACTTCCTGCTTTTTCTTGTAAATAATCTATGACTTTAATATTTTGTGCTTTCGGATATTGCTCTTTGTAAGATATTTTTACACTTTCTAAGTTTCCTTTGTCTGGCTTTTCCACACCTGCTAGTAATTTGAGGAAAGTTGTTTTTCCCAATCCATTCGCGCCCATGACAGTCAAGACTTCACCAGCTTTCAATTGACCTGCATGGACTTTGAGATGGAAAGTTTCATATTTTTTTTCTACTTCTGGGAAAGCATACACAATTCTTTTTCCATCTCCGACTTTTGGAGGAGGCTTGTGGAAGACAATAGGATAAGTACGGAAGCGCACATTGTCTTCTGGTAGATAGCCGTCTAAATACTCATTAATGCCTCGACGAACACCTTTAGATTGGGAAAAGACACCATAGGCTGCTGGCTCTCCGTAGACTATTTGTATTTCATCAGAGATATAATCTAAGGTTGCTAAGTCATGTTCCACTACCATAACTGCTGCTCCTGATTCTTTGAGAGCGCGAACTAATTTCGCCATCTTGATACGAGCCATAATGTCTAAGAAAGAAGAGGGTTCATCAAAATAATACATATCAGCTTTTTTCAGCAAGGTTGCGATGATCGCTACTTTTTGCAATTCTCCACCAGATAATTCTGACAAGGTTCTTTGCTTGAGCTGCGTTGCATCTAATTCTTGCAATAAGTGTTCAACTTTTTCTGATTTGTCAATACTCTGCAAGAGTTCGATAACTTTTCCTTTATGCAAGAGAGGTAATTGTTCAATGCGTTGCGGCTTGTAAGCAACTTTGAGTTTATTACTATACAATTGTTTGAAATAGTCGGCATAAGTTGTTTTAGCATAGCGCTTGTAAATTTCTTCTTCTGTACCAGGCGTATTATATTTTCCTAGATTTGGTTTTATAGCATTTGATAACAGGCTGATAGCTGTAGATTTACCGATACCATTTCTACCAATGATACCTACAATTTCTCCTTTCTTAATTAACGGAAGACCAAATAATTCGAAAGCATTTTGCCCATACTTGTGTGTTAAGTGTGATTCATCTAACTTCTCTGGAAGCTTGACTATTTTGATAGCTGAGAAAGGACATTTATTAGCAGAGATGCGATGCATTTCAGTAACGACTTCTTCTGCAATACAAGATTTCCCGTCAGGACCTAAGTGAAAACCAGAATCAGGCTGCTTTCTATTCAAAGGGTCATATTTCATGCATTCACGACCACATTTGGTTGGATGACATTTCTCCTTCTCTACAATAGCTGCGACACGATTCATATGCGAAAGGAAGCTAGAATAACGTTTATATAGGTTTCTTTGCCCTAAGAAGAATATGAAATGTGCCTCTTGCGGTGAAAAAATACCAGAACTTTTTTTAGAGAAATTACAAGGAACTTATCTAGTCAAAGGCAAAAAGAAAGTTCCTATTTGCTCTGTCTGTCAGCAGAAATATACTATAGAAGAATTGCAGAAAAAATATCTTTAAACACCTAAATGCTCAGCTATCCCTGTAGAAAGTTCGTTTTATACAAAAAGATAAGTTTTAAATAGAATCTAAAAACCTTTCTTGATACACTCATGATATTCTTACAAAGAGGTGTCTCTTTTTTAATTATTCTAGTTGTTTTTCTTAGTTTATCTCTTCTCTCTTTTGGTATCTCTTTTCTTTTTTCTGAGGATGTTTCTTCTGAGCAACAAGCCTCTTTAGAAAAACCATTTATTTATTCTTTAGAATCTTCATCACAGCCTCTTATTCTTCAGGCAGAGAACAACCCTTCAAGCTTAGCAACAACAGATGATTTATCTTTACAAGAGTATCCTTCTTTTCTCCTTCAGAATAAACAGTTTACAGGCTTTATTGTTGTAGGTGCTAATGCTTCAACCGAGATTCTTTCTGTAGCATCGCAACTTGAGAAATCCCTAGGTATTACTTTTGAAAAAACACGTTCTGAAGATCTTGAGATTAGTAAAGATCTTTTAGGTTCAATCGCTGGTGAAGATCCTGCTGTGGGTGTACGCGATCTTCCTATTCTTTTACAATCACAAACTATCTCTAATAAATATAATGCCTACAATTATACACAAACACTTCTTTTACCAGCTGGAAGCGTAGAACTTGCCATAGACAGTTTTGAAGACGAGAGCATTCCTAAGGAGATGCTTGTTGTTCCTGCAAATTCCAGGGGATATACTTACAAAATAACTTTCCAACCAGCATTAGAGGGCAAACATCTTCTAGGTTTTGTTGATGGTATGGAAGACATGTCCTTTCGTTTCCTTGGTAAAGAATATGTGCTTGTACGAGCGAAACACCCACGACAAAATGAACTTGAGCTAACCTTTATCACGAATGAAGCTGATGATATCTTAGAAGAAGGGGCAACAAAAACCTATAAAGTTAATGGCAAAGAATATATTGT
>JAUXTV010000120.1 GCA_030679025.1 Candidatus Woesearchaeota archaeon | reverse complement strand
TACCAAATGGAAAACGAAGACCATATTCTTCACTACTATAGACTCCCCATTTTGCAGTAAACTTTCCACTATGATCAAAGACTTGGATTCTGTTATTGTCTGTGTCTAGAACAAATACACCCTGCTCGTCGACTGCAATGTCTGAGGGATAACGAAATTCACCGTCTTTTTTTCCTCTTTTACCAAAAGAGCTTATGTATTCTCCATCCAAACTGAACATATCTACTTCTGTGTTATAAGTGTCAGCAATGTAAATAGTATCTTGATACCTTTCAAATCCTAAGGGGAATTTTAGTTTTTTCTCACCGAACGCGAACTTGAAATTTCCTTCCAGATCATAGACTTGCACCCGATTATTTCCTTTGTCTAAGACATAGAGTTGATTATTGAAGATCAAAGTGTCTGTAGGCATTCTTAATTCACCTTCATCTCTACCTGCAGTTGCAATGGTTTTTACGAATTTACCTTCTTGATCGAATACTTGAATACGACTATTGAGTGTGTCTGGAATATAGAGATATTCTGGTTCTGGAGCTTTTACTTCAATGACTTCTTGCTCTACTACTGGTTGTTGTTCGACAATTACTTCCTGCTGAGGTTCTCTAAATACTATTATCAGTATAATTGCCAGAAGAATCACTGCTCCGATAATTATTTCTTTTTTAGGTTTAACCATAGTATGACTTATCTCTATTAGATTGTTTCCTTTATAATCCTTTCTTAAAGCTTAACACCTCTTCTAAACACAAACTTTAAAATATCTTTTTTATTAACATAGTATTATGAATCGTATTGAAGTTATTCAGAAACTTTTGAACAAGATCAATGGAAAATTTTATGTTGAGATAGGCGTAGACAAAGGAGAAAGTTTTCTTCCCATACAAGTTGATACGAAAGTTGGAGTGGATCCTCAACCTAAGTTCAATGATCCTAGAGTTTATATTATAACCAGTGACGATTTTTTTAAGAGTTATCCACAAAAGTTTCCAGACCAAAAGATTGATGTTTGTTTTATTGATGGTATGCACACTTATGCACAGGCCTTGCAAGATTTTAACAATGCTTTCGAACACTTAAGCGAAAAAGGCTTTATCGTCATGCATGATTGTAGTCCTCCTCTTGCTGCGGCTGCTGATCCTGCAAATACTCATTATCCGGAAAAAGGATGGATGTGGTGCGGAGATGTGTGGAAGGCCATAGTACACCTTCGATCTACCAGAGATGATTTGCATATTTTTGTCTTGAATACTGACTATGGTATTGGCGTTATTACCAGAGGAAAACCAGAGAATATGCTCCAGTTTACAGCACAAGAGATTCAACAGATGACTTATGCTGATTTATCAAATAATAGAAAGGAATTCCTCAACTTGAAAAACCCTGATTTCTTTGCATCTTTTCTTCAAGGAATTTCCTAAACAGAAGATTTATAATTGGTCAAACTACCTCTTTAATTATTATCTTACGGGGGTAAACCTATGAAACCAACTAAAAAACCAGAAGCTAAAATGCAAATGAAAGAACACGTGTGTGCTTGCGGCTCAGGCATGCAAAAAGAAAACTGCTGTGGCGCAGGCAGCTGTTGCGGCGGTCATTAATTTTCTTTTTCTCTTTCTTCATTAGTTCATATTGTGGACTGTATAGTTCATGAAGTGAACTGATTTTTACTAAAAACGGATCCGGGAGGATTTGAACCCCCGACCCCAAACTTAGGACGCCTGCCTACGACTTTATCTGAACTTTGAAAACGTCAAACATGAACGCTCTTTGAAATGTTAGAGAATCCTAGTTATCCTTCACAAGATTGTCGCTATGATCCACAATTTCTTTTTTTATGTTATTAAAATCTGGCAGTTTGCCATTCATAAGAACTTTTAAATCCATCTCCCAAGCCTTTCTTTTATCTTCAATTTTTTCAATAAATTTTTCTCTACTAAACTTTTCTTTATACAGTTTTAATTTTTTATTTACATCCCGCAAACTTGTAGATACTCCCTTCTCACATAAAAACCAGATATCAAAAACATCCCTAGGTTTTTCCCTAGTGAACAGCGCACGTATCTTCTCCGCAAGTATTTCTTGCAATGGCATGACTACAACAGTAAAAGAAGGGATATCTCTATATTTTGGATATATTCTTTCTTCATTCCCATCATAGATTGGTTTTTCTTTCATGCTTATATTAATTGTGATAACATTCGCATTATGCGGATTTCCATCAAATAAAGGACCTCTTAATTCTAACCTGATGTTCTGCTGGTTTCCATAGACACTTACTTCTTTGACTCTTCCTGAGATACCAGCCAGCTGTAATTTTCTCATAACAGTTTTTATCACTTTATCAGTATCTATCTTACCCTTCAGAGTAAAATCAAGATCTTCTGAAAATCTTGGCAGAGAGTGGAGCTTGTACAACGCTGTTCCTCCCTTGAATATCAAATTCTTACCATATTCTTGAAGAAGAAAAAGGACCATCTCTAAAAGATAATCTTTTTCAATAATGTTCGCTTGCTGTCCTCTTTCTCTGGCAATTTTCTCAATCTCTTCTCGGTTAAGCATTCTCTATGACCATCCATTTCTTGTTTCTCTGCCCTGTTTTTTCCTTTGTATAATCTAGCGGGATATACACTTTAGCAACATATCTCTTTAAGGTAGGAAAAAAGTCCTTTCCAAGAATATCAAAAATAAAACCAAATCTTTTTATAAGAGAACTATTTCCTGTTCTTTTAAGATAACGAATAAATTTATTCAAATTTAATTCATCCTGGTGATTTTCAATTATTTCTTTTAATTCCGAAAAGGAAGATTTTTTGAACAACGCACAATCAATTATTGACTTTTCTTTATCGGCAACAAAGATATCAAATCCTTGGTAATTTATTTTCTCATACCCAAAGATGTTCTTACTTTTTGTCACAATAAACACGATAGACATATTTTGAAAAACTATAGTCTTTTTGTAATAAGGCACAACAACAAAAAGTGTATGGGGGACTTGCTCAGTTAGCTTATGGAATTTTAAACCACTCCAACAGGAAAGATATGATGGCCAGATAATTCTAGACGCTATAAGAAACGGGTCTTTATGGATTGTATAGAGATTCTTTTCTATTCTCTCAACAAGATGCTGTTTTCTTAATCTATGCAGATAAAGATTAGCATACCTCTGGCTAGACTTGTTTACCAACTTAGGAGTAAATATTGGCACATTTCTCATTTTCTCCATCATTTGTATGGTTTTCATATGAGTTAAGAGCGCAAAAGACTATATAAATCTTTCCAATTATGTATAGAGATAATTATCAATAATGATAACTATATCTAGTCATTTTTTATTGAAGCTAGTGATAAAAACTGGTTTTAACTCTACTAATGAATCTTCTTAAATCTTATACTAAAAACGGATCCGGGAGGATTTGAACCCCCGACCCCGAACTTAGGACGCTCGTGCTCTATCCAAGCTGAGCTACGGACCCACTTAGAACTTCGCTTTTTGTTGCTTTTAATATTATCTCTCTTTGAACTTCTTAGCAACTTTCCATAGCACATCAAAATAGCTTTTATATGCCTTTGCTGCTGCGGCATTTTCTATAAGAATACCTTCAGGCTCATCTGTCCATATTATTATAGCAATTTTGTCTCCATAAATGTTTGTTACAGCAGGACTTTCAGATATATTTGGAAGGTACTTATGATTAGCAGACATCACATCTAGCTCTTGTTTGTCTTTTCTACATATCATATAGGTTTTCATGCCTACTTCTTTTTTCATTCTCTTAAACTGCAAGGCAAACTCTGGCATTTTCTTAGAGAATTGTCCTTCAGAACCAAATACATAATTATCTTGCTTTGCTCTAATCATATCTAAAAAAATAGCTTTAACACCTTTAATTCCCTTAAATAATCTAACTTGCCCTTCTATCTTACTACTCTTATGCCTTTGGTCTAAAT
>JAUXTV010000116.1 GCA_030679025.1 Candidatus Woesearchaeota archaeon | reverse complement strand
GCACGTGCTTGATAGTCTGTACAACTGCCTGCAGAAGTTACTTCTCGATAAGCTTTTTGTCTTGGGAACCAAGCCTCTATATCCCACTGCTTTGCAAACTTGGCGCCTATATCACCAGAACAAATTTCTAAGACACGATAGGGAATTTTCAGACTTTGAAAGAATTTTTCTGTTACTTTTTGCATATATTCCAACTGTTTATAGGAATCTTCAGGTCTAGCAAAAACAACTTGTTCTACTTTGTTAAATTGATGCATACGAAAGATGCCTTTCATATCCACACCATGACCGCCAATCTCTTTTCTGAAACAGGGAGTCACTGCGCAGAATCTTAAAGGAAGTTCTTCTTCCTTCATTATCTTGTCCCGTTGCATGGTAACTAGAGCATGTTCTGCAGTTCCAATAAGATAGAGGTCTTCATTTTCGACTTTGTAGATAACCTCTTCAAAATCCTTGAGGCCATTTAATGCTCCTAATAAGGCTTCATGATGCAAGACCATAGGAGGGATAACTGGGACAAATTTATTCTTGACTGCAAATTCAATACCATAGCGCTGTAAAGCTAGATCTAGCATAGCTAAAGGACCTAAGAGATAATTGAATCCTTGACCACTATTCTTTCTTGCTGTCTCAAAATCTGCCAAGTTTAGATTTTCTAAAAGTTCAGAATGATTAACTAACTCAAATTTTGGCTTAGTTATTTTTCCCCAACGCTTGATCACTTTATTTTCTGTTTCATTCTTACCAAAAGGAACTGACTTGTGAAGAATATTAGGAATCCCCATTAACTTTGTCTCTATGGATTTTTGTAATTCTTCTTGCCTGACTTCCATTTTTTTAATGAAATCTGGAATTTCACGAACTTCCTTGATCTTTGCTGAGAAATCTTTTCCTTCTTTCTGCAATTTATTGATCTCTTGGGAGACTATATTACGTTTATGACGTAATTGCTCGACTTCTTGCTTAATATCTAAAGACTCTTTATACTCTTGAATCACTTGATCAATCCAAGGAATTCTTTCAAGCTTACCTCGCTTCTTAAGGTCATCCTTCACTATCTGAGGATTATCGCGAATAAATTTGATGTCTAACATAGTCCCTTGAACAGAATGAATTTATATAAAGCTTGTGTTGTCAAAAAGTATTAAGCAATAGTCATGAACTTTGGTGTGTTTTGCACCTCTATATTGTGATATATATGCTCAAATGCAAAAGTTTAAATAGCTCATCTGCCACATTTTCATATCTTAAAATAAAATCAACCGTGGGGGGTTATGCATGAAGAAGAAAGATAAGGACATTTTTGAGGTTTTCTTTCGACGAAAGCCAGCCATGATGCTTGTTGCTTTACGCAGTGGCACTAAAAATCGCTATGGTTCAGTCCTTGCTAAAGAAGTTGATTGCACTTACTCTCATGCTGTCAAAATTCTCCAACAAATGCAAGATGCTAATCTAGTTGGCTTTGAAAAACAAGGTCGTATTAAGACTATTAAACTAACTGATAATGGTCAAAGAATAGCAGAACATATTGAAAAGATCAGAGACCTTCTTTAATTTTTTCTTTTTTTGTCATTATTTACTTGATTTAAGATATAGATTAATTCTTCATAGGTTCTAGAGATTCTATATATTCCTTTGAAAGAGAGTTTTTCCCAAACTTATTTAAAGTAGTTTAGACTTGCCCGACACATGGCTTTGTTTGGCTGGGAAAATCCCTTAGGATGGTTGGCATTAATCAGCTTAATCCCTTTTATTCTTCTTTATTTTGTTCGCCCAAAACCTGTTGAGTTAGAAGTACCTTCATTGATGTTTTTTATGCGATCTCAATATGTAGATAAAGAGCGTTCTTTTTTGAAACGCTTTCGCTTTGACATTTTCTTCCTGTTACAATTACTTACTTTGCTTTTGTTATCCCTATACTTCATTGATCCTTTTACTAGTTTAGGCAGCAATATACTTGTAGATCATGCAGTTTTTGTTGTAGATATAAGTGCAAGCATGCAAATAGATGATCGTTTTGAAAAGGCTTTAGATTATGTAGAAGATCATTTAGCCAGATCGAATACTTTTATTCTTATAAGCAATATCCCGAGGGTCGCTGCAGAAGATATTTCAGAGCGTGATGCTGCACGTTTTTTGAATCAGCTGAAACCAACAGCGGGAAGATCCAATATAGGCGATGCTTTAATGCTTGCCAATACCTATGTTCAGGGAGAAGATAGTCGAGTCTATGTGGTAAGTGATTTTATTCCAACGGAAGGAGTTAGTATTGAAGCTGCAAAAAATGCTTTACAAAGCAAAAATATAATTCCTGAATTTTATAGCGTAAAAGACAAGAAACAACATACTAATCGAGGCATTGTTGATCTTCGCATTGATGATACTTCAACAACCATTTATTTAAAAAACTACAACACTCAAGAAGAAACTGTAGAATTTACTGTGAATGATGAGAAAAAAAGCTTGACTATAAAACCTTATTTTGTTGAACCTTATTCTTTTAAAACACAACTAGGATTAACTGAAATTAATATACTTGGCAAGGATGATTTTCCGCTTGATGACAAAGCTTATGTTAGTGTTCCGGAACAAAATCGTGCTTCTGTTCTTTTAATTACGGATAAAGAATCTAAGTATCTTAAAGCAGCCCTTCAATCGTCTGGCAAGGTCGATGTTGTAGTAACACCCACTAATAAAGCACCTCAGAAAGGTTTTGATGTTTATGTTTTGCATGAAGTTAATGAAAAATTAGGCAGAGATGTATTAGCTATACTTACAGAAGAAGTCCAAAATGGAAAAGGACTTGTGATTCATGCTGAATCTTCTTCTAATACTCTAGATTATGGATCACTTTTACCTGTAAAGCTTGGAACCTACGAAGCAGATGCTGTTGTTGAAATAACTGAACTAACAAAATTAACACAAGACATTAGTTTTGGCGACGTAAGTCATCACTTTTCTACAGACAATGAACAAGGCATTACTCTTGCTACAGCTGAAAATTCTTCAGTATTAACTGTACAGGCATTAGGTGGTGGAAAGATTATTTATTATGGCATTGTGGAAGAAGAAACTAATTTCCCTCTACAGCCAGCATACCCTATTTTTTGGACCAATGTTATAAAATATTTATCAGGACAGGGAGACTTAAATGCATTTAATGTCGATAGTGGTACTACACTTCCTCTGCCTATGAAAAAAACAGTTAAAACTCCTACGAAGCAAATTCAAACCAACACAATTCTCTTTGATGAGATTGGAGTTTATAGTTATGATAATAAGATTATTACAAGCATTCTTGCAGATGAACATGAATCCAACATAGATGCCATTAGTGTAGCTGTTACTGATATTTCAGCTCCTTTAGAAGACTTCTCTGAAGAGAAAAAATATAGTTTGGAAAAATTATTCTTGCTTGCATCAGGAGTTTTACTTTTGTTGGAACTCTTCTTTATGAAAGTACGAGGTGAGATTTAATGGATTTAATAACTTTTTCTAATTATTTTGAAAATCCAACAATGTTATTATGGATCGTTCCTGCACTCATTATTATTTTTCTTTTAGTTCGCT
>JAUXTV010000061.1 GCA_030679025.1 Candidatus Woesearchaeota archaeon | reverse complement strand
TGCTGATTGCAACTATCCTCTTGGTGCTGCATCTGGTTCATTAGTTTGCAACAGACAAGCTGGACGCTGCGAGCCTTGTGATGTTCCTCCTGCAACTCCTTATCCCTTATCTACAGGTGCGCTGAAAGATTGTAATCCTGGACATAGTTGTCAAATTCCTGGTGGCGGTGTTGCTTCTTGGTGTGGAATTCCGCCAATTGGTGGTTTTAATCTTCATCCTAGTGTTGATGGAGGTCTTGATCGACAAATTACTTTACCCATAAACCAAGTTTCTTTAGACGGAACTGTGACTGATGATGGATTACCAAATCCTCCTGGACTCACTACTATTTTGAGAACCACCGGGATTTTTACCATTGACTGGACTAAACAAAGCGGGCCGGGCATAGTCACTTTCGGTGATGCACAATCAGTTGACACGATAGCAACATTTTCACAAGCAGGCGATTATATTCTTCGTTTAACTGCAGATGATAGCCAAGATACGTTCTATGATGAGCTTACTGTTCGAGTGTTATGTGCTACGAATAGTCAGTGCACTTATCCCACTCAAGTTTGTGTCAGCGGCACTTGTGAACGTTGTACAACCAATAGTCAATGCACTGCTCCAGATCAATGTATGAATGGCATTTGCGCTCCTCGTCAAGCTTGCACTGGAACTACTTGTGCTAATGGTTATGTCTGCTCCAATGGATTCTGCACTCCTTGCGGTGGAAGTGTTTCCTGTCCTAGTGGTACTTGCAATGCAGCTACTGGACAATGTGGCAGCACTAATGCTATCTGTGGCAATCTTCTTTTAGAACCACCAGTAGAACAATGTGAACGCCCAACTGATTGCACTCCTCGACCTGGACATACTAGTCAATGTCTTTCTTGCGCTTGCAACTATGTACCTCAAGGAGTTATGTGCGGCAATGGCTACAAAGAACTGGGAGAGCAATGTGAAACTGCAGGACAATGTCCATTCGCTCAAGGATTTACTATTGCTTGCACTAGTTGTCGTTGTGAATATACTCCTTTAATACCTGGCGCTGTTTGTGGAAATGGTGTTCTTGAGTCGCCGCCTGAACAGTGTGAAGGCAATAATTTTAATCACTGTAGTAGATATTATCTTCGCGGTGGTGTATGTCATAGCTGCCGCTGTTATTATGATCCTAATGCTTGGGGCAATGGTAATACTAATGATCCTACTTGTGAAGATCCACCCTGTGCTTCAGGCCCAACCTGCACCAGAGTAGGCGGCACTACTTGTAGCAACAATATTGACTGCGCAAATTACGGCACTTATGGAGGGTATTGTGGACCTGATAACTGCTGCAATCCCTATACACCTAATGGTAGCTCTGGTACTGCTCAAACTAACAACCCTCGATAGCTCCTATGAAAATTCTTTTTCTCCTCTTTTTTTTCTTGAGTGCCTTTTTTCTTGCAGGATGCACTCGCACAGATATCTTTCAACATGAAAGTTTTTCTGTTTCTCTTCCCCGCTGGGGGCAACAAGAAGTTACTACCTCTTCCTTGGGATTTATAACTGGCATCAGCACTACTGACGGTTTATGTACTATTCATTTCACTTTTTCTCGAACACCTTTATTGCAAGCAGCCAAATTACAACTGGATTCTTTTTCGTCTCTAGGAAATTTAACTGTCTATGACAAATTTGTTTCTGAAACTGAAGTCTACTTTTCTTATGGACTTTCCTCATTAGATTTTTCTCGAGGAGACTTGCGCATTATGGCCTGCACAAATGACTTTACGTATGTTATAGATTATAGGTGCACTCTTGCTGCTTATGAAGACAGAGCTGAGGATATTTTTACTCTTTTAGATTCCATGCAATGTTAATATTGCTTCTGAGAAACAACTCTTCCAGCAACGATAACTTTAAATAGCATTTTTCTGGCTTTTTGTTTATGGGAGAGAACGATGATACTGTAGGAATAGAGGAAAAAGATGATGATGTCTATTCTGATCCGGAAGAACTTCTTGAAGATGAAGATGAATTAGATGATGTTGATGAAGGCTTCATGAAGGGCTACAATGACAGTGAAACTGTTATCAAGTGCACAAATTGCAAGAAGCTGATTGAAGGCGACGGCATAGAAGAAGAATTTGACGATGAAAAACATAAATTCTGCTCACAAGAATGCTTAAATGAATATGAAGAAAAAAAATTATCTAAACTTTAACAGATAATACCGAAAGTAACATATTTGATTTCTGACCAGCGCACTTTTCCATCACTATACTCGTTATTGTCTCCTTTAGTAATTGCAAACCAACCGTCTTTATCTTGTCCAGTTTTTTGGATACGATGGATAATCAATCGCTTGTTTTGTTCAAAAGCAATCATATCACCTATGTGGAGGTCTTGAGTAGAGCTTGGAATAAATTCTAAGCCATTACAACCCTTGTCCAAAGTAGGAACCATGGATTCAGTGTCAGCAAACGTAGACCAAGATACTTTTCTTCCCTGCAAGTCCTTGAGATCAATTTCTATATGGTCATTAAATACATGGATATTTTTATCGTCAATACGGTCTTTAGGCGCTAAATTAGCAGATTCTCGTGGTTCTGTAAGCAGAGGGATTTCTAGGTTTTCTTGTGGAAAGTAAGTTACAAAGACTATTCCAGCGATTAATCCTAATACAAACATAACCAAAAATCCATAGATTTTCATACCCTCTACCTATATACTAGAGTATATAAATCTATCTTTTAGTATTACTTTATAGTAGTTAAAATAGTAATCTTTATATAGGACTCTTCTTTAGTTATTTTATGACTTTAGACTATATTCCTGACATCTCTTTGGATACTTTTCATGCTTTCGAGGCAGCTCATAGAAATACGACTGAATTTGAAAGAATGTATTGGAGTATTCGTCAAAGACTTGCACCTAATGGCTCTACTAACCCAGGTGTTCTTTTTAGTTATATAGAATCAGTAGCGAATAGCTCTCAGGATCCAGCACAAGTACGTATGGTCGCTACAGGTTTGCTTTATTTGATTAATGCACAATTAGAAGCAGACGATCTTAAGAAAAAATCACAATAACTGAATAAATTCTAAACTAGAAAAATAAAATTATACTCTTTCACGCTTTCTTTCTTCTTTAACTTCTTTCCATGCTTTTTTCCAACCGAAGTGAGGGACTTTTTTTACTATTTCTATTAGTCTATCTTCAGGAGTCTTTATTTTTTGTTTTTCTGACATCATTATGTTCTTGTAATCAATTCTCACCAAGACTTTACTTTTAGATAATTTCTTTTTATCAATGGCTTAAAATCCGTATCTTTAGTAAGAACATACTCACAGCCCATTATTTTTGCTGTCGCGGCGACAAATGAGTCCAACATCGCTACATTATAGCTTAATGAAATTTTTGCAGCTTCGAGAGCAATATCTTTCTCTAGACTAATCAATGTTACTTTTTCTGAGCTTTCAACTCCTTGAAAAAATAATTCGATTACACTATATGGAACGCCTCTTTGCATTAGTTTTTTTGTTGCTTCTGCAAATGTGCTGATAGGTATTATTATTCTTGCTTTTCCTAATTTTGTATCTTCTATAATCTGCGCTCCTTGCTGATCTTTTTCAAATACTTTTAAAATAAACCACGTGTCTGCACAGTACTTCATGACCTTTCACGCTTTCGTTCCGCTCTTACTTCTTCCCATGCCTCGTCTGCATTAAATTTAGGAGCCATTGCGATCGCTTTGAACATCATATCGTAAGGATCGTTCTTTTGTTGCTTCTCTAGTGTCATTGTACCGCTGGGCATACGTTTCAGAATGAATGTATCATTCTTCTTAAAATTACTTTCATCACGAATCTTTTTAGGTATGGTTACTTGCCCTTTATTTCCTAGCTTTATCTTATCAGTTATGAAGGTGTATACTTGTTCCATTACCATTCTTAGTTTTTTAAGATTTATAAACTTTTCGGAAAAACACTGAATTTCGGAAATTTTCCGCTTTTGCCGGAATACTTACAGAAGCCTTATAGAATCTAGATTTCTTGGGGCGATGGTTTCAATATGAGAGAGCTTGTACAAAGAAGAAGCCAAATCTAAACACTTACTAGATTCACCATGATTAATAATGATCTTTTTTGGACGCGGGACTAAGTCATGGATGAATCGCATTAATTCGTTACGACCTGCATGTCCTGTTAATGCACTAATAGTTTTGACTTCCATATTGACTTTCACAGTTTCTGGACGCTCACCAGTGTTAGGCAATTGCACATCTCGATCTCCACCCTGTACTTTGCGACCTACACTTCCTTCATATTGATAAGAGACAAAAATAACTGTGTTTTTTGGATTGTGCGCCAATGCCTTGAAGTATTCTAAAGAAGCACCAGCATTCAAGAATCCAGCAGTAGCTAAAATAATACAAGGACCTTCCTCATTGATAATTTGATCTTGCTCTTTTTTTGATCCTACACGCTTGAAAATGTCTGACAAGAAAGGATTTTCATCTTTATGGAAGATGGCTTTTCTGATGTTGCGGTTGAGGAAGTCTGGGTAGGCTGTATGAATGGCAGTGATGTCCCAAACCATACCGTGAATATAAACTGGAATTTTCATCAATTTGCCTGTACGCATGGCTTCTTCAATGATGAGCATGATTTCCTGAGAACGCCCAACACCCAACACCGGAATGAGCACTTTTCCACCACGCTCTATGGTTTTTTTTGTAGCGTCCAACAATGCATCTTCAGCTTCCTTTCTTGGAATAAGCACATCAGTTTTTGCACCATAAGTACTTTCCATAATTACTGTTTCTAGACGCGGGAATCTAGCATCTGCTCCTTCTAATAATGCAGTTCGCACATACTTGAAATCAGAAGTGTAGAGTAAATTATGCAAGCCATTACCAATGTGCAAATGCACCATGGAACTTCCTAAAATGTGACCTGCGTTGTAGAATGTTAATCTCATATCAGGAGTAATATCTGTGACTTCCCCATATTCCAAGCAAATAGTATGTTTGACCATTTCTCGAATATCTGTTGCAGCATACAAAGCTTTTTTTGCCTGCTTGAAAGCAACACCTATGAAATCTAGAGCGAGCAAAGAGATTACGTCTCGTGTTGGAGCAGTTGCATAGACTGGACCACGATATCCCATTTTGTAGAGATAAGGAATGAAACCTCCATGATCAATATGCGAGTGTGCCAAGATAACAGCATCTAATTCTTCTATTCTAAACTCAGGAGAATCTAATTGCGGATAGGCATCTTGCTCTGAAGCTGCTACATTAATACCACAGTCTAAGAGAATACGTGATTCTGGCGTTTGCAAAAACATACAAGAACGACCTACATGACGACCAGCACCTAATACTGTTAGTCTGATCCATTCTTGCTTTTTTTCTCCTCTTAACCAACCATCATAAATACGATGCCCTACTTTATCGAGGAATTTTTTTCTGTAGTCATTATTCTCAAAAAGTACTGCATGAATATTTTCAATAATTTGCGAGCGTAAAGCTGGCGTTCTTCGAATTAAAGGCACCCAATAGATTTGCTGCTTGATTTCCCGCAAGAGCTCTCCCTGTTTACCAATAGCAACACCTGGACGTTCAACATCAATAACTACGATGGAACGAGGAATATCAAAGATAACTTTTGTGATACCGGCATCTTCAGGGAGAATTTTACGAATAATAGGCTCAGCTTTTTCTGGATCTACAGTAATGCTTGCATCTGCGCGAAGCTCAACACGTTTTTTAATGATACTGACAATGTTTCTGATAACTTCATGATGATTGAGAAAGAACTCTCTGCTTTTGGTGTAGAGAATAATATTAGCTCCTTCAAAAATCGTTTCACTAATCTGGGCGTTCTCTGGTAAATGTTTTAAGATTTCATCAATAATTGTTGCCATAGTGACCTTACTCTTTTTACACTCTCTTCTAAATAATGATTTCTGAGAAGCGGTATTTATACGTTAACAGTATAGTCTATTTTTTGTGCAAATACTTTCTTTGCGCCTGCTTTTGTTATAGTGTAGACATCAATACCATCACCAGTTGCTGTATCACGCTGCAATGCTGCATTGAGTGCACGAATAGCTAACTTTACTCCCTCGCCTACTGGAAGGTCTTTCTTGTATAAAGTGTCTAAAACACCTAATGCGAAAATCATACCTGAACCATCTGATGTGTAGTCTTCATAACTCATCACTGAGCCGTCCACACCAATGTTATAGAGATGGAATCCATCTTTGTCAGCTCCTCCTACAATGAGACCAACAATACCTGGGATAGTTGAAAATTTACGAATGTTATTGTAGACTACAACTCCTAATAAACTAGCTACTTCTTTTACCAAAGGCTCTTTGCCTGTTCTCATTTTCTTGAGATTTAATTCTGCCTTGATTATTTTTGTGATTAATTGAGCATCGGAAACTAGACCTGCAATGGTCATGACAATATTATCAGTGATAGGAAATACTTTTTCTATGTTACGATCCAGAACCATGCGTCCAGCAGCTGAAGCTCTTTTATCTGCAGCCATGACGATACCATCTTTACATACTAAACCGAGGGTAGTGGTTCCTTTTTTGACCATGTCTTGT
>JAUXTV010000059.1 GCA_030679025.1 Candidatus Woesearchaeota archaeon | reverse complement strand
GTAAAGCTGCTTTATGATACTGCTTCAAGAATTTCTGAAATAATGAATATTAAACTAAGAGATGTTGATTTAAACACAAAAGAGATACAGGTAATGGGAAAAGGAAGAAAGCCAAGGATAGTCTATTTTCATGAATCTACGGCAACAATGTTTAAAGAATACTTGGAAAAGAATAATTTAACAGACCCAAATACGCCCGTTTTTAACATTAAACCAATAACAGTGTGGTATAACCTTAAGAAGTACGGCAAGGAGCTGCTTTCAAGGGATTTACACCCGCACATGCTAAGACACAGCCGCTTGCAGCACATGGCAGACGATGGGGTAGACTCATTTGCAATTAAGTCATACGCAGGCCATAGTGATATTAGCACAACACAGATTTATGTTAAATCTTCTAAATTCCAGGGTAAGATTGCATTTGACAAGGCAGGCGATGTCTGGAACAAGAAAAAGAAAGACGAGCAAAAGAAATTATGTTGATTTTTAAGAAAATATTAAACTTAATGCAGTGTTAAAACTTTCAAGAAGAGATTAAAGGTTTTAAGAACGGCTGCTTTAAAGGGGCAGTCGAAAAATCCGTTTTGCATTCTCGTAAAAGACCTTGCTGTGTGCTTCTTCTGGAATTGCTTTCTTTATTACCGAGATATAATCAGCCATTTTAACTAAGGGCCAATCAGAGCCATAAAGAAATTTATCTGGATTGTTAACATATTCCCATGCATATTCAATGTCATTGTAAACAAATTTAGGCACTTTCTCCACATTGCCAATACAAAAAGCAGACAGGTCAGTAAAAACATTTGGATTCTTGTAAACAACCTCAGCTGCATCCCTAATCCAAGGATTTCCTAAATGAGCAATAACAAAATTAGTTTTTTTGAAATTAACTGCAAGCTCATCTATTTGCAAAGGATGTGCATATTTAACCAAATATTCTTCACCATAAGTATCTCCAGTATGAAGTATTACAGGGCAACCATATTCTCCAGCCATAGAATAAAACTGGGAATAAACTAAGTCCGTTGCGTACCTGGGATAATAGCCTAAATAGATTTTAATTCCATAAATTAGTTTCTCCTCCAGGCAATTTTTTAATTTTTGATAACTATCTAAAGGGACTTTATTTGGATTAATAGATAATACGGGAAAAACTTTTTTATCCTGTTTGGCAAGCTCAAGCAAAGAATTGTAACC
>JAUXTV010000080.1 GCA_030679025.1 Candidatus Woesearchaeota archaeon | reverse complement strand
TGCGACTTCCATAAGCACATTAGGGAAAGAATACTTTATAAATGTTATCATTTTTTAGCTAATAAATGGGAAAAAAGAGGGGGAAACGCGAAGCTTTATATAGAAAAAAAGCTGTAAAAAAGAAGGTGCGAGCTATGGAGGAAACAGTAGACATTCATAAACAATCTAAGTATTTTTTTATTGTAATGATTATTGCATTTCTGTTGTTTTCTATTTTCTTAGTAAAATCTTTTTTGATTGCTATTCTTAGTGGTATTTTAATTGCATATATATTTTTTCCAGTTTATAAATGGTTAAGAAAAACAGTAGTAAATCAAAATTTAGCAGCATCATTGACCATTCTATCAGTTATTTTAATTTTTATTATACCTCTTTTTTTCACTGCTAATGCCTTAATAGGGCAATCCATAACTTTTTTTCAAGAAATTAAAGATTTAGATTTTTCAAAATTTGAAGAAAAGATTCCTGAAGTGTTAAGAGGAAATATTGAATTTGATACTTATGTAAAAGACTCTTTAAACAAATTAACTTTATCGCTTGCTCGTGGAACTTCTGACTTTTTAATCTCCTTACCAAAAAAATTGCTTGAATTTTTTGTAATGTTTTTTGTAATGTTCTATATGCTCAAAGAAGGAAAGGTATTAGGTGAAAAAATAAGTATGCATCTTCCCTTAAAAGAAAAGCATCGTCGTCATGTAAGTGAGAAATTCAATAGTGTTATCTATGCAACCATTTACGGAATTGTGATTACTGCAATAGTACAGGGAGCTATTGGTGCCATAGGATTATGGATATTCGGCGTTTCTTCGCCATTATTATGGGGTCTAGTCATGACTATTTTAGCGATGATTCCTTTTGTTGGACCTGCGTTTGTATGGTTGCCTGCGGCCATTTTCAAATTAGCAACGGGAGAAACATTCAGCGGAGTAGGTTTACTCTTATACGGACTCTTCATTGTAAGTACTATTGATAATGTAGTTCGACCAAAAATTATTGGAAGTAAGGGAAATATCCATCCAGCTTTAGTGCTTTTAGGAGTATTAGGAGGTCTCGAAGTATTTGGATTATTAGGTATTATTATTGGTCCACTCATTTTAGCAATTTCTGCTGTATTTCTATCTTTATATGTCAGTGAACATACTGAAGATTATCATCACTAATAACTTTTTAACTAAAATGCTCGAAAAGAACTTTTCAGATAAATTTATAAATGAGAAGTGCTAGGTAATCAAAAGATATGTTGGGTGTAAAAAAAGCTTTTATTTGGATTTTACTTCTTTTAGGGTTAGGTTATTTCGCTTTTGCTAATTATCCTGGTGGAGTAGTTATCACAGCACCAACTACATTGCAAAATCTCAGTCAAAATTTTACTATAATAGTTACTATCGATACCTTGGATGACAATAGTAACGTAACAAATGTCACATTTGAAGTGCATAATGGGACGGGGCAATTTGAGCTGATAGGTTATAATCTTACAGAGAATCTTACAACCTATGCAATCGACTGGGATACGACAGCAAGGGGTGTTGGTGACGGAACAAACTTCACTATCAACGTTACAGCTGCATATACAAATCAATCAAATTTCACAGAATCTCCAAATGCATCATACAATAGTACTCTTGTGGAAAATATTACTGTAGATAATACTCCACCAACTCTAACTGTGAATGAGCCTAGCAACAATGTACTAATAAACAGTACTGAAGTAACATTTAACGCGACTGTAATTGATCTGATATTTTCAACCATTGCAATATGTAATCTCACTCTTGACCCTGATAATGCGACAGACGGATCTGTCATTAATACAACAACAAATGTAGCTAATGGGACTGAGGTTGTTTTTATTAATACCCCTCCAATAGGAGGACATACATGGAATATTGCTTGTACTGATAGCGACGATACAAATAATACAGGCTATACTAACAATCTAACATTTAATGGTGGTTTAGAAGCTTCTGGTATCAGTATGGATATTCTTGATACTCTAACGCGTGATAGCAAAAGAACTTTTGAAGCAACAGATCCTGCGATTATAGCATGTACTCGATCTGATGAAGATGGTTTCAATGAAACTACAATTTCTGTTATTGTTCCAGGTAGCAATAATCCGTCTATACTCGAACACTTTGTTGAACCTATCGCGCTCAATAATACTAACACTCGAGAGATAACTTTCCAAGAAACAAGAGAACTTGGAGATTATCTTGCGATGTGTGAGGTTGTTGATGTTGCTGGAAATACTAATGCGACTAATCTTTCCTTTACAGTTGTTAAAAAACCACCTAGAAGTTCTAGTGCTTTCGGTAATAGAAATTTTGTAGCGCCTGTAGCAAAAATTAAAGTTAGTGAAAATTCAGTCTCAGATGCGGGTTCACTCACTACAGAAGGAGTTAGTAGACTTATGCAGGTAGGAGCGACTACAACATTCTTATGGAATGGAGAACAACATAGTATTAGGCTTCAAAAAGTTTCTGATGAGCAAGCTACTTTGACAATTGCGTCAACACCTCAAGAAGTAACTTTCAATAAAGGCGAAACCAAAGAAGTTGATGTAGATGGCGATGGTCAAAATGATATTCTAGTAAAATTCCATAAAAAATATACTAAATATGCTGATCTAACATTCTCTTTAGTAACGACATCTACTGACAATAAAGAAAAAGAAGTAGTAAAAAGTACGTCTGAGAAAGACACAAGTACTAAGGCTTCTCTTGGTTCTACAGTTACAATTATCTTGGTAATTATAATAATTCTAGTGATAGGTTACTACTTCTTAGTTCAAAGAAAAAAATAACCTAAAATGGTTGCCAAATAGTGATAAACCACTTGTTATAAAGGTTTTAATAAAGTCTTATTTTCGAAAGGTTTATATAAGAGTAAAAAGCCGATATTTGAATATCTACTATTATCTAAACACAAACACATGAGGTGCATGTCAATGAATACTTTTCGAAGAATGATTTTCTTCTTTTTAGCTATATTCGTTCTTGTTGGGGTTAATCAAGTCTCAGCAAATCATTTTGCAATTACTGACGCAACATTTACGTCTGTCAATGGCACTAGTTTTGTCGTCAGTGACACAGTCCTTTCTATTCCTATCACTTTCAACATTACTAATCTTACTGCTCTTGAGGGA
>JAUXTV010000073.1 GCA_030679025.1 Candidatus Woesearchaeota archaeon | reverse complement strand
AGCCAGAAGGATTCTTTATGGGTAAGAACTTCTTCCAACAGAGCTTTAATGGCCTCATTCCCTCGAAATACTTCTGCCTTAATATCTGGTTTTGAAAGTTCAAACAAATTAGTAATGCTGGGAATTTGATCTTTGAGCTCTTGTAACTTTCTCTGCTTCTCCTTAATTTCTTCGAGCAGTTTATTCGGATGTGTACATTGATAAGTTTTTTTTCCTTTCTCCAAAGTATAGGAGACTAAACCTGCTTCGATGAGCTTATTCAGAATATCATAAATATTCCTGCGTTCAATACCTGTTTTTTCTTGAATCTTATTCAGTGTGGAAATACCTAGTTCTAAAACAGCAGAATAGACACTTATCTGGCCACTGCTGAGTCCTAATTCTTGCAGATGATTTAAAAGCATGGTATTATACAATACCACAAATATTTAAAGGTTAGTATTCTATTTAACTACTAACGAGTAATAATAAAGAAGACAACAAAGGAGAACAACGATGACACAAAACAAACTGGAAAAAATATTATTTTTAGATGAATCCCGATGGTTTAGATCTCGTCTAGAAGGTATAGAAGTAGAATCGGGTAGACAATTTGAAGTAGTCTATGAACAAGGCGACCTATATACAAATACCCCCGGTAAAACTAAAATGATACAAGATCTCACTGAAAGCGGCAAAGTGGATTATGTTGTCATTGGAAATAATTTAGGAGCTGGAGTAGAAAAAGCTGCTGCAGTTGCTGAAGCTATGAGAGCAGACAGGGCCTGTATAGTTTGGAATGACTATTATGCTGGTGATGAAGTACGTTATGCAGCTCTCGGATTTAAACATTTTATGTCAAGAAAGGATTTAGCAGATCATTTCAAAATATATGTAGGAGGTCAACACAATGATACAAAAACAAATTGAACAGTTAGTGACTAATGGCCGAGGCTTTTACAAGTCTACAAACCAAGATGAATTTAGAAATGTATTTGGTGAAAAGGCATCTTTAGATATGGGATTGTTTAGTATGGAAGTGCAAAGACATTCTCCTTCAGCAGATGGTCAGTATAGAATAGAGTTTAAGAAAAGCACAAAATATAGGTTGCATGCAGCTATTCACGGATTTGTTGATAGGGTTACTGCTCACCAAGAAAAGGAAAAGCTTTGGGCAAAGCAATATGAAAAAACACTAAGAAGAATGAACTAATTTTTAATGATCCTAAGGATAAAACCCACATATTTAAATAACATTAGAGCAAAAGGAAAGTCTATGACTCTCTACCTAATTGGTCTAGGTCTCCACGATGAACGAGACATTACTCTCAAAGGTTTAGATGCCATCAAAGCATGCAAAAAAGTCTACTTTGAAACCTACACTTCTAAACTCAATACAGCACAGCATAATATGGAAAAACTCTATGGAAAAAAGATAACTGCTATTCCTAGATCATTTGTAGAAGAAGATGCTGATAAATTGTTAAAAGAAGCAAAGAAAGAAGATGTCGCAGTTTTAATTGTCGGTGCTCCTTTAGCTGCAACTACGCATATTGATTTATTCTTAGAAGCAAAAAAACAAAAGATCCCAGTAGAAGTCATTGAAAATGGTTCAGTCTTAACTGCTATAGGAATTACAGGATTATTTTTATATAAGTTTGGGAGAATAACAACCATCCCCTTTAACAATGAAAAAATTACAAGTCCTTATGATGTAGTTATAGCAAATCAAAAAAATAAACTCCACACTTTATGTTTGTTAGACATTCAAGAAACAAAAATGATGACTGCTCGCGAAGGTTTAGACTACTTAATCAGACAAGGATTAAAAAAAGAGACTCTGGTGGTTGCTTGTGGTGCGCTTGGTGCTCCTGATCCAGAAATAAAAGCAGGTAAAGCCAAAGACCTAAAAATAACACGTTTCCCACAATGTATTCTTGTCCCAGCAGATCTCCATTTTAAGGAAGAAGAAGCTTTAAGTATTTGGAAACCGTAAACATTCCGGAAAAAACACCACAAAGTAGATAAAGAACATGAAAACTAAAAATAATATGCAAGAAACAGTAACTATTGAGAGGCAAGCGCTTACCGACTTAAAAAAAGTCAAAGAAGAGTTTGATACCATAGTAGAATCTATAGAACTAATGCAAGACAAAGAATTCATGGAATCCTACAAAAAAGCGAAAGAGCAGATTAAAAAGAGAGATTTTGACGATTGGAATGCCTTATAATATATTGCCTACAAAAGAATTCTCGAAAGATTTTAAGAAATTAGAAAAGCAAATGCAGCTACAGATAAAAAATAAAATTGAAGAAGTACGAGAAAATCCTGAAAGATATAAACATCTGCATTATAGTCTTAAAGACAGCTCTAGAATTAGGATAGGAAAATTAAGAATAGTTTTCTCTTATAATGTAGAAAGGCAAGAACTTTATCTAGAAAATATAATATTTGATCATAACTATTGAATAAAAAAGAAAAATTAAACTACTTCTCCTCTGCGTGCGGCTTCATGTTGAAATTCATAATCTGGATGTTCTCTAGGAACAGCAGAAATCTTTACTATTCTTCTTCTATAAGCTTCCATTAAATCTCTTGCAAAACGTTCAGCACCAAGTCCATAAGATTTAGCCAGGGTATCAAGAGGTAAAGGTCCAGCTTTAGGTTGATCAACAAAGGTATGAATAATTCCTTGCACACCATCGTCTCCAGAATCAGTAGTTCTTTTTTCCAAGTCTTCTTTAGTCATTGTCTGCCACCTCTAAAAGTGATACAAAAAGAAAACACAACATATTTATAAATGTGCTTCACTAAAAAAAAGTGTATTAAGTATACTCAGGAAGATCTACATCATCGCCAGACTTTTTATGTAATATTTCTTGAGCAGTTTTGAGAATAACATCTGCAACCTTACTTGGATCTACACCTTGAAATTGAGTCATTTGAGTGGCAGTTCCATCAGGATTAACACAATAAATCTTAATCGATGTCGGTAGTTCTAATGCTAAAGCCTGCGTAAATCCACGAACACCATATTTAGAAGCACAATA
>JAUXTV010000071.1 GCA_030679025.1 Candidatus Woesearchaeota archaeon | reverse complement strand
CCTGGGGCTGTCTGCATTTCATACTTCTGAGTAACTTTATGTTCAAAATAATCCGCATCAATCTTCCAGAATTCTTGGTCAGTCATTGTGTTGCTTCCTTGAGATGCCCCTTGAAACAAAGCTGGCATGTTTCTGGGAGTTTCTTTTCTTTTTGATAGACATGACAGGGATCAATTTCTAAACGTACATGACAATATTTTTTCTTGTTCCATTGATTTTTACTTCGATTTAAAAGATCACGCAATAATGCAATTTCTAGAATACCTTCTTTTGTAAGATGTTGTTTGTTCTCTATGAGGTGAATACATTGTGACCAGAGCTCAAACTTCTTTCTTTTAGTTTCTGAGAGAAAATCTGTTGGCTTGAATAAATTTATGATTTTTTTTACTTCTTCTAATTTTGTTGCCTTGAGCATTGCTTCATCTTTGGTCTCTTTGTTTCTGTAGTAGATATTGCCTGCCTGCAATACTTGTTGAATCTTTTCTAAAATACCTACTTCTGATCCTGGTAATTTAATGGTGAAATCTGCTACGACTTGTTGCCCTAAAGTATTCTTGCTCTTTTTGATGATAATACTAAAAACTGCAGCACTCTCTATAAAGCCTAAAAGCCATTGCTTGCTTACTTTTTGGCCTTTTTGTAGAGATTGGAGACTAGAGTGAGATTTCATATAGCTTACCAGTTAGTAGCTTATTTATAAGGTTTTCTTTTACCTCTTTTCCAGTGTTTTTCTTAACTTTTAAATAGACCTTCTTCTTTGCTGTTTTCATGGGTACCTTATTAGAAAAAATTGAGAAATATTACACGTTTGGAGGCTTACTTGGAACTTTAGTTGGCGGAAGTATACTGATTGGTGCAATCTATCTTTCTTCTCCTCACCATTATACTCCAGACACTGTTCGAGCACTTCGCATTCGCTATGATTTGCAGCATGAACGAACAACACCTGGATTTCTACAAGACAAACCTTTAAATTATTTTGTTCAGGCTCAACAAGAGTATAATTCTTTACTTGAGCAACCTGAAGTTCAATCAGGCATACGACAAGAAGATTTTGCAAGTATTTTTGGAGTTTCTGGTTGTGGTCTTGCTTTATTCTCTACGGCCATTCTTTTTGTAGGTCTTCTCTTACAACGACAACGTCTTGAACGCCTTCGTGCTGATGTAACGACATATCGACTCAGCGAAGCGAGAGATAAAGAACAGTTTGCTGAACGTCTTCTAGACCCTGAACTTCAAGAACCAACACCACCTAGGAAATATACGCTAAAAAAACTTGACTAATCTAGGTCCATTGTTCCATGGTCTTTGGAGAGTGGAAATGATCCCATTGGTTATTGATCTTTAATTGGAACATTCTTGTATGATACTCTATATAGTACTGAGGAATCTTTGCTTGGGTTGCTAATTCTAGATATCTTTTGAACGCTTGTTCATATTCTTGTTTTGTTGGTTGTGCTAGTTTTTTTCCTGTCTCTTCATAATATTTGAGTCGTTTGAAAATAAAAGGATCTGCGACAGCAGCACGCGCAATCATAATACCTTTAATGCCTGTTTTCAACATAGTTTGTGCTGAAGCTTCATCTGTTACTAGACCGTTACCAATAATGGGGGTGGATGTATTTTCTACACATTCTTGCAAAGCTCTCAAATCTATAGGATCGCGAGAAGGATCTTTGACTGTTTTAGGATGCACTGTTATCCAATCCATACCTATTTCTTCTGCAATGTTAAGGATTTTGAGATAGAGCTTCTTTTCTTTTTCTTGTTGAGTCATACCCAATCTCATTTTTGCTGATACTGGACCTTCCCATGTTGACCTTAATGTTTCAAAAAGTTCTTTGACTCTATTTGTTCGTTTGATTAACGCTGAACCACCACCTTCACTGATTAATCCGGGAGATGGACAACCTAAGTTAAGATCGATAGTTTCAATATGCATAAATCTTGGATCTTGTTCTTGTTGTTTTGTTTTAATCATGACTAAAGTTTTCTTTAATTCATTGACTTTGACTGCTGCCAACTGGAGACCTTGACGAATGTTTGGTGATGGATCTAATTTTTCTAGAAATCTTTGTTTTTTCTTTGTTAATGCATAAGCACGAATCATTTCGATATAGGTTAAAGCTGCGCCTTGCTCATAGCAGAGACTACGAATGGCTACGTCTGAACAGGCTTCCATAGGTGAAAAGAACAAATTACTCTTGAACTTGTATTTTTGAAGGAAACTCATCTAGATTTTTTTGTTTACTTGTTTAAAATAGTTTCTTTTTACCTAAATGATATTTAATTGTAAATAATGGAAAGTAATAAATACCGAGTATCTTTCTTAATTCTTGTGAAAATAACCTATACTGATTATGCAGAAGAAACTCTTCTTGACAGGAAAATTGACAAAAAAGATGTTGAAGATGCCATTCTTCACCCCACTGAAGTTATAGACGGTAAAAAAGATAGAAAAATTGCACATAAACTATTTGGGGAAAAACTGTTACGAGTTATTTTTGAGATCGATGACATAAAGACTTATATAGTAATAACAGCTTATTTTACACATCCGGCGAGGTATACAAACGATGAAAATTAGCGTTGATTCAAAGAACGATATCATGCGTATTAAGTTTCAAGAAGGATCGTATGATATAAGTAAAGAAGTAGGAAATGGCATTATTATAGATATGACTAAAGATAATAAGATCATGGCCATAGAGATATTAAATGTTTCTCAGAAAATTCCTAAAAAAGACATCAAAGAAGTTACTATTGGTATTTCTAATTAAGTTTATATTTCAAGCAACTCATTATTAAATCTACAGACAAACTTCGATTGCTTCTTTAATTCTTTCCATAACTTGTTCTACAGTTTTTCCCTGTGTATAACATCCGGGGATGTCTGGAACTTTAGCTACATAGATACCATCTTTATCTTGCTCAATTAATACAGTGTAGTTGTAGACTTTTGCCATAGTTTTTCTATATCTTTTACCTTTATAACAATATTGGTTGTTTTCTTTTTACATTTCTATTCCTTTTTTTATTAAGGCATCAAGTTCTTTTCTTTCTACCCAGATCCACAGTACACCTTTTGGCGCAAACTCTATTTTTCCACTTTCTTGTAAATGTCTAAGAATGCCTTGGAGTATATTAGAATTCACTTTTTCTGGAAGCCTTTTATTAATCTCTATAGGACTTATTACTTCATGTGCTTCCTTAATAATTTCTTCTACTCTTTCTATATTTTTTTTAATATTTTTTTCAATTTGATCAATTCTTTTAGCTAAAGTATAATCTTTTTCAGTAATCTTCTTTTCAGAGTGAGTAAATAGAGTTATTTTT
>JAUXTV010000069.1 GCA_030679025.1 Candidatus Woesearchaeota archaeon | reverse complement strand
ATGCAGATTTTTGTTTCTGGCTCTTCTTCAAGAATGTCTGAGGAAGAAATACCAACAGAATTAAGAGGAAGATTCCTAGAAATAAAAATATTTCCTCTCTCTTTTATAGAGTTCTTAAGATTTAAAAGGCTCAGTTTTGATTTCACTACAATAGACTATTCTGACAAAGAAAAACCCCTTATACTTAAAGCGCTCACAGAATATCTTACTTATGGAGGGCTGCCAGAAATAGTCCTTATAGATGAAAATAGAAAATTTGAAGTTGCCCAGTCCTATTATGCGACTGTTATAAAAAGAGATATAATTGAGAGATATAATCTAAAAAATGAAGAACCTCTAAAAGCCCTTTTGAAACTGCTTCTCAACTCAAAAGAATATTCCATAAATAAAAGCTACAATACTCTTAAAAGTTTAGGGTATAAAATTGGTAAGACTACATTGCAGAAGCATATTGCCTGCATAGAAAACTCTTATGTTGCGTTCAGCTTGCCTATCTTTTCTTATAAAATAAAAGACCAAATGCAATATCAAAAAAAAGTCTATTTTATAGATAATGTTTTTATTAACTCAATTTCAACAAAGTTCTCAAATAATTTTGGAAGGCTTTATGAAAATATAGTGGCTGTTGAATTAAGGAGAAGAGGAAAAGAGTGTTATTATTGGAAAAATGTGGAAAGGGAAGAAGTTGATTTTGTTATAAAAAACGAGTCAAAAATTAGTCAGTTAATTCAGGTTTGTTATGATATTTCTGATCCTGATACAAAAAAGAGAGAGATTAAAGCTTTATTAAAGGCGAGCAAGGATTTGCGATGTGACGCTCTTTTGGTAATTAATCAGGAGTATTCTGGAGAGGAAGAGTTAGAATGGTTCGGGATAAAAAGAAAAGTTACTTTCATTCCGCTGTGGAAATGGCTATTGGAAAACTAAAGTACATAAGTTAACAGATATTTCCAATGGAAAGCGAAGAGAAAACTTAAAATCTACAATTCGACATGTAAATATGATAATCAGGAGCAGATGAGAAAGGATAAGCTCCAAGAACAGCACCATCTTTCTGAAGAGTAAAAGGAAGAGGAGCAAATACAGAAGTAGTATTAACATAAATCTCTGTCTCAGATCCTCCTAAAGGCTTGATAATTTGTCTATAAGGATTTGCTTTTGTATAAACAAAATAAATAGCGTTATTAGTAATGGCTGCAAGTGCTGGATGAATGCCTGTAATGTCGTTGCCAAGGAGAGTCGCGGCGCCAAAAGTATTTACAGAAACAAAGTCAATACGAGGATTGGTTGCTGCGTAAAAACGATAAGTAAAAAACAAGGAAGATGAAATTTGCGCGGCGTTATAAGGAGTCATAAGAACCCCCATAGGAAGCATGGAAATTGCTTGTGATTGCATGTCAAAGAAGACTGGAGGCAGAGGGCTGTTTGGTGAATAAATAAACCCTGAATCTGGAAAAGCATTAGCAAAAGCAGTGTAATTATCATGAAAGACAAAATGAGACAATCCCAGAGAACAAGCGTCGTTGGCAAGAGCAGAGAGTGAACAAGAGTAAAGAGTGCCGGGCCTATTAATATGTGAAGCGTCTTCTAGAGCAAGATACAGTCTATTTTGACTGGTGGATACAGATAAACCCATTATTTCTTCAGATGCGGAAGTAACAGCGATAGTTCTTTGATTAGTGCATCCTTGAGAAGAAAGAGTACAGGAATATATATAATTTCCAGCAGGGTTAAAAAGAGTATCAACATAAGACCAGTAAAACTCAGTAGCATTACTAGTTTCACTGATAGTGCCGGCGAGAAAAGCATTTCCTAAGGGTGCTGTTGTGATAAAATGAGCTCGATCATCAAGAGTCATCCATAATTCGTCAAAGCCAACATCATAAAGATAAAAATTATGTAGTGTTCTTCCAGGATTGGACATTGAGAAAAGATAATAGCGAGGAGTAAATTTCAATGGAGAAGCGCTTAAAGTAGCATTGGACAAATTTTGTGCTAGCTGTAACTTTTGTTCAAGAGCGGGAGTAATGTCACTATAAGTTTGATTGCATATATATTGTGGAATATGAATTATTTTAGGTGCTCTTTGTTGTGAATAGACTGGAGTTTTCCCTTGCACAGCGTAAGAAATCAGAGGTAAAATCAGTAAAGAAAGTAAAACGGTGAAGAGAATAGGAATTAATAAATTATTTGGCCTAACATTTTTCATTAGTCAGAATCAATAACGATTAGTTGTTCAATTGTCTCTTCCTTTTCAATGATTGGACGAGTTAGAGAAGATGCTAAGAGAAATGTAATAATATACAGTCGTGTTCTCATACTATATAAAAAACAAAACTCCTTAATAAATCTATCGCCGTGCATGTCTCAATGCATTAATATCGGGATACTACATTCTGGATTACAATAATAACATTTAAAATTACAATGAGGAGTGATCGCGAATCTCAAAAAAACTTACTTGGATTTTGTGTCTTTATCATACTTATATGCCTCGTCAAATAACTTTTTAATATAGGGTAAAACTGAAAGATTCCTTAATTCTTCACTCTTAAACCAGCCCCACTCATCATGTTCATTATTAAGAGTTATTAATCCCCGCGCGTCACCTAAAAACACAGCGACTCTCTTAGGTTCTCTATCTTCATCAATATAGTCCATTATCTTAACAGAGGGTTTGAATTTCATCCCAGTTTCTTCTTCTACTTCACGAATTACACATTGAACATCTGTCTCGCCTTCTTCAATTTTACCGCCTGGAAAATTCCAATAATTAACATAAACCTTTTTATCTTTTGGTCTTTTAAGCATCAATACTTTTTCATCTTTTTTAATTAATGCGAAAACATAGTGTTTCATTTTGATTCAGCAGTAACAGTATATCAAAACTCATATATAACTTGTTCCATGACTACAGCTCTGTTGAAAGTCTCTGAAATGCGCAGTTCTGAGTTTCGAGTTTAGTGTCAAACCCCCTATTTTTTCTAATTATAAGATCATAAACACTAGATGTTCAACAATGCCTATGTCTCCAGCAATAATCTGCAAATTTGCCTTTATTTAAGCAGTTGGACCCGTCTCTGCATCGTGCCTTGCATATTTGGACTTGTTTATCAGAGTTCATTATCTTATGACCTTTTGATCTTCTTTGTTCAATTGGAGATCATAGAGATGGACACGCTTTTCAAGACCAGTACTTGGTGTTTCCCGTTGCATAATAGTAGGAGGAGTAAACCAACCTCGATCATAGAGGCATTGCTTAATATCATTATAGACATAATATCCAGCGCCAAGGACAAAAGCCCATGTACTAATCTGCAACGCCATCTTCAGTTTTGTAATTGTTTTCATTGTTTACTCCTATCTTCCTTTTGATAATTATTCATGATAATGGACTTAACACTTGATCTAGAGTCATAGCTAATCTCTGTTGGTCTTTGCGAAAGGTAGCTAGATCATGACGAATAGTGGCATCAAATAATTGTTTATCTTGTAGATAAGTATCGAAGGATGCTGGTGTGTGTTTCATGGTCGTCTCCTTCAAGTATATCTTTTTGGCTGGTATTCAACTGGTAAAACAGGATTATGTGGATTATATAAAGGTTCAATGGTTATAGCTTCAAGAGGCAATGGAGCTTGATTTTCTGGTATTAATTTCAACCCAATGCTGCATAAAATGCTCTCTTCAAGTCTTAAATCATCTTCATCGTCAGTAGTTATTGTCATAGTCTTTTCTCCTCTTTTTTATTTATTGCCATACTAAATAAGGTGTAGGTGTTCCTTGAATTTGATAATTCTTTGGAAATGCTGGTATGCTTGGGAAATAGTCTCTTCTAAATTCTATATCTCGAATCAAGTCTTCTCTTGTAGGTGTTGCTCCAGGACATTGTCTTTGAATTGCAGCTTCAAGTCGAGACATAAAGTGGTTATAAGTCATCTCTCTCCAAGCTTCTTGTCTAGCTTGAGATTGTTTGTTAAATTCTTGTGGTGTCATTCGTTTCATGGTTGTTGTCTCTTTTTTGTTTGTATTTATTACTATTATATAGTAATAACATATATATAAACCTAGTGAATATAAAGTATATACTATAAAATAGATGTTAGAGAATATAAATAACTAAGTTACAGTTGATTCTAATCAACAATGATAAGGTTCAGTAAGGTTTATAGATTTTTATAGAGAGAGCATGGCCTCCCTTTAAGTGTTTCTAACAGCCTCAAAACACTGGTTCTCTACAAGCAAACTGCACTGTCTCTGAGTGATGTTCTTGGCGAAAGATTTATATAGTTGCACAGGTTTATGTGTATTAACATATTTCAATGGAGATACTATGGCAACCATAACAATAGCAGTTTCTGAAAAAGAAAAGAAATTTATGGACGAACATCCAGAGATAAAATGGTCTGAAGTATTGAGAAATGCTATCTTGCATAAATTAGAGCAGCTAAAAAAATTCGAAGAATTAGTTAAACGAGGTGAATTATAAATGACATCAGTAACATTTGCATTGCCGGAAAAAACAAAAGAGGAAATGAAGAAATTTTCTTGGGTGAATTGGTCTGAAGTAGCGAGAGAAACAATACTGACAAAAGAGAAATTATTTGAATTATTAAAAAAAACAGAGTCTAAAGAGGAAAAAGAATTTACAGAATGGAGTGTTGCTTTAGGAAGAAAGATAAAAAAAGGAAGATGGGAGCGATTGCTCAAAAAACTCTCTCCAGAGGAAAGAGAAGAATTGCTTGGTGAATAATGCATGAAGTTGATTGTGGATAACAATATTTTATTTGCAATTATGCAGCCGCAATCTATAGCAGCATATATCTTTTTTACCGCAAGGGATATTGAATGGTTTGCTCCAACATTTTTATGGGTTGAATACAAAGAATATGAAACTCTTATTATGACAAAATCAGGTCTTTCTGAACATGAATTTGAAGTATGGTTGAAGCAGATACAAGCTCGCATAACATCAGTAGATTTAGAAGAATATAAAAGAAATCTCAGACACGCGGTAAAAATGATCCCGGATCCGGACGATGCTCCATATTTGGCGCTCGCGTTAACGAAGGATGCCGCGATTTGGTCAAATGATAAAGAATATACGACACAATCTGTGATAAAAATATATACGACTAAAGCATTAGTTGAGTTATTGTTGAGAGAGATGATATAGTTGGCTAATAAAAATAATTATTAAGCCTAATAATTTGCAGAAATTTATAGCATATTTATGTCGTTAACTACTTTTTGGAGAGTTCTAACACTAAAGTTGATCATTTGTAAAAGTGGAAAGAGATCATAATCTAGTCAAAGAGTCTTTCAACGCCAAAGCAGTCTGTTCTACAGCGGTAGCGAAGCGTTGGACATCTTCAAAGATCAAGTCCTTGGATTCTTGTGCGTCAATCTTCCCTACTAAAGAACGTCCTTCCGCTAAGCGCAATTCTAGTTCCTGCTGCAGCCGGGCAAAAGAGTGTGTAGTCGATCCAGCGCTGTCCGTCGTATACAAATAAGCCAAAACTGCTTTCAAGGTTACTTGTGTCAAAGCTAATTCTTCCTGCAGTCCAACAATTTGTTCGCGTAATGCTGGAAGATCTAAGTTTTCTAAAAGGAAGGCTTCGCGCGCTGACGCGGATCTTGGATTCCTGTTGCGGATAATAAGATAATTGTTATCTTCTCCCTCTTCTTCAAGAGCTCCACCCGCGCAGGTTTCATCAATCGCTCCGTCACAGTCATTGTCCGCGTC
>JAUXTV010000066.1 GCA_030679025.1 Candidatus Woesearchaeota archaeon | reverse complement strand
GTCTCTCGAGAACCTGTAAATGACAAACCACGAATTCTTCGATGCATGACTATTGTATTGCCAACTTCTTCACCTGAACCCGTGACCATGTTGACCACACCTGGAGGAATACCTGCTTCTTCTAAAATTTCTATGAGCACTGCTGCACAAAGAGGAGTATCAGATGCCGGCTTGAAGACTACTGTATTTCCACAAATTAAAGCAGGAGCTAGTTTCCATGCAGGAATAGCAAAAGGAAAATTCCATGGAGTAATAATTCCAACTACACCCACTGGCTGACGAATGGTGCAACAGAATTTATTTTTTAATTCTGAAGGTGTTGTATGACCAAACAATCTCCGACCTTCGCCTGCCATGTATTCAAAAATATCAATAGCTTCTTGGACATCACCAAGACCTTCTTTCAACACTTTTCCCATTTCTAACGTAACTAATTCACCTAATCTTTGCTTGTTTTTTCGCAAGAGACGAGCAACTTCCAATAAAAGCTCACCGCGTTTCGGGGCTGGAGTATTTTTCCAAGATGGAAACGCTTTTTCTGCCGCAAGCACTGCATGTTCAACATCTTCTCGTGTTCCTTGTGAGAATGTTGCTAGAACTTCTGATTTTTTTGCTGGATTCAATGTTTGAAATCTATTTGTATTTGTAGAAGGAGTCCACTTGCCATTAATATACTGCAGATAGTTTTTCATCCTCTTTTCCTTTCTGATTACTTGCTCTCTTTAATAACTTTTTCGTATCTGCTTAGCTACAACTCTTATCCGATTCCTTTAAAAAGCGATCTTTGCGCTTTATTTTATGAAAAAATTATCAACAGCTCCCACTCTAGCAGAAGTCATTTTTGCAGCAATGGACCATATCCCTTTAGGGGATGAACTAGATCTTAAAGCACGCCTTAAACAACTGGTTACTGACCATGTAGTCTCCAATGTTCGTCGAGAAGGCGGCTATTTTCAAGCTTATCAAATAGCAACAGTACATCAAGCAGAACGAGAACGTTTTCCTGGACAAAAAGAACGCTTTCAGGATTCTATTTATTTTACTCAAAATGAACCCTTTGCACTAGCACTACATCAACATCACATTCGCGCTTCTCTTATGCCTGGTGTTCTCAAGTATTTCCCTGGTGCAGCTCAAGCAGGAGGAGTTTCTCTTGCTGTGCCAAAAACTCGTAGTTACAAAGTACATTTCATGTCAGACTCTAAGCTTGCTCAGTATCTCACTAAGATATTTACTCTTAAGCCAGGTGAAAATAAACCTCTTCTACATTTGAATGAGCCTTATGCTTCACTTCTTCTTAGATCAGATAGACCTGCTTTTGGCAGACCTCTTGAATGGCAAATTCCACCAACTTCTTTATTTTAATACTTTGAGAATAATTGCTTTTTGTGCATGCAATCTGTTTTCTGCCTGATCAAAAATTATGCTTCTTTTGGAGTCAATAACTTCTGCAGTTACTTCATGACCGCGTAATGCTGGAAGACAGTGCATAAAGAGTGCATTTGGAGCTTTAGCAAATAATTTCTCAGTTACTTGATATGACCTGAAGATTTCAACACGTTTTTTTAATTGTGTTTTTGGAACGTGATAGGACATCCAGGAATCTGTGTAGACAATATCTGCATTTTTGATAGCCTCTTCTGGATCTTGCGTTATGGTTAGAGAACCCTTTGTCTTTTTTGCCCATGTGTTTGCTTCTTGGACAACGTCAGGCAAAGGTTCATAGTCTCTTCCCTTTGGACAAGCTATACTCACATGCATACCCATTTTTGTGCAGCCCATCATCAAGGAATGAGTAACATTATTATTGCCGTCACCAAAATAAGCCAGCTTGAGTCCTTGTAATTTTTCTTTTTTTTCTTGTATTGTAAGCAAATCACCCAGCAGTTGACAAGGATGACTGTAGTTTGTTAATCCATTAATAACTGGGACTGAAGCATTTTGCGCAAATCTAACCACTTCTTCATGATCATGCATACGAATCATCACTAGATTTACATATCGACTGATAGTGCGAGCAGTATCTTCAATAGATTCTTTACCTACACCCCAGGGAGAAAACATAGTCTGATAGTTGATAGAGTCTCCACCCATTTGAATCATGGCACTGTCAAAAGACAAACGAGTACGCAGTGATGGGGCTTCAAAAATAGTTAATAATACCTTTTCAAAGGCTGCCTCTTTGTATTTTTTTGGATTTTTCTTGATATCTTTAGCGTGGTCTAGTATTTTCTTGATCTCATTAGGTGTTAGATCTTTTTCTGATAACAGGTGTTTCATTTTATGCCTCTTTTTCTGATTGTATTCTTTTTTATACGCATGTATACTTTTTTACTCCTCTTTTTTTATCAACAGCCATTTCCAAAGCGGGACATATTTTATCTGACCTACTTTTTCCTCTCTCGTTTTCGTGATCATGAGCATTTCTCCGCATCTTGTTTTCATCTCTTTCTTGAACTCTTCCAGTGCCATTACTTCTCTTTCCAGAATTTCATCAGAATAGGAGACATTGATCGCTGTCAATGACAGATCCTTGTTTTTTACAATAAAGTCAACTTCACCTTTTTTCTTCCAATAATAAACTTCTTTATCATTTCTCCTTAACTCCAGGAAGACGAGATTTTCAACCAGCTTTCCTTCATCTTTAGAAAATTTAAACGCAACCGCATTTCGTAGCCCATTGTCTATGCAATATACTTTTGAGGGCAGTGTTTTTTGTTCTTTCAAGGAATAGGAAAAATGATCCAATGTAAACAAGAGGAACGCTTCTTGGTAATAGGAGATATATTCTTTTATAGTGTCATAGGATACCTTTACCATGCTCCTTATACTTCTCAATGAAAAAAAACTTGTTACATTTGTTATCAAAAAAAGCGCGAGGTCTTTTGTTTTTTGACTGTTCAGATTGTATCTATCAATAATATCTTTGTAGAGAATATCATCAAAATACTGCTTTAGGACCTTCATTTTATATCTTTCTTCCTTTAATGTGATCTCTGGAAAACCCCCCTGTATCACATATTCTTGCAAATGCTTCATGATGCTGTGTTTTGTCTGGTCACGCACTATTCCCCTTTCTACATTGCTCTCTTCTATACTTACTTCTTTGAACGCCAAGAATTCTTTAAAGCTTAGTGGAAATACTTCGAACGTGAGATTTCTTCCTGTTAAGAGTGTTGCATATTCTCTTTTTAAGAGATATGAGCATGATCCAGATATTACAAATTTATCATTGGTTTTGAGGTCATATTTTTTTCGAATCCAATCTTCCCATCCTTCTTTTTTATGAACTTCATCGAGAAAAATATAGGCTTTCTTATCTGAATTAATATTTTCACGATAGCACGTATATATCTCTTCGATGCTGTCCTTTGAGAACTTTTTATCTTCCAAATTAATAAAGAGTATCTGTTTTTTATCTACATTTTTTTTCAGCAGCTGACTAATCATCTCATAGAGGAGTGTGCTTTTTCCAGATCTTCTTACTCCTGTAATAATAATTATTTCTTTGATAGTAATAGCATCCACTATGTCAGCGTATTGTGGTCTAGGCTTTCCTCGTAGATCTTCAATAGATTCTTCCTTTTCCCACCAGGGATTCCATTCAACCAGTTTTTCTACTTCCATAGGTTACAATACAATGTAACATTACCTATATAAATGTTACGTTTCAGTGTAACTTTTAATCAGACATAAGTTCTTTTTTCTTTGCCTTTTCTTGCTGAGAACTCTTAGAGTACTAAAGGAATTATGTTACGTTCTACTGTAACAAATATACTTAAAATGTTACGCTTTACTGTAACGTTCTTTTATTGTATCTCTTGAGCATATGGTTTAAAGTTATACTGCCTAATTCTTTAACACTTTTTTTATCTAATTCATGTGATATGTGATAGCGTTATTGTGCAAACCTCTTCAGAACATCATGCATAGTTGTCTCTCCTAGCTCTTCCAAGACATATGAGACTGTGACTATGGGCTTGTTTATTTTTAACAATTTTCTGAGGTTGACTGGCGTTCCATCGATCACCACTTCACAATGCGCTTTGTTTATAGTTTCTTCAAGCTCTTTAATCTGTTCTGGAGAGTAGCCCATAGCAGGCACTATTTTTTTCAAGTGCATATATTTTTTGTAGAGTAATTTCATTGATCCTACTGCTGATAGTTGTCCATCTACTATTTTTCCGCCATATTTCTGCGCCACTAAATAGCCTGCTCCATAGGACATACCACCATGCGTTAAAGTTGGGCCATCTTCTACGACTAAGACATTTTTTCCCTTGATAAGTTCTGGCTGATCTATTATAAACTTTAAATCTGCTTCGATCACTTCTGCTTTTGGATTGTACAAGTTGATGTTTTTTTTCACAATGGCAATACCTTCTGGCATCGCAGATTTCATTTTGCTGATAATAATGACGTCTGCACTTCTGAAATTGACTTCTCCTGGATAGTAGGACATTTCATGGCCTGGGCGATGCGGATCGACTAGAACAATATTCAGATCTGGCTTGTAAAATGAAAAATCATTATTGCCACCATCCCAAATAATAACATCTGCTTCCTTCTCTGCCTTTTTGATGATCTTTTCATAATCGACACCAGCGTAAATAGGAATGCCTAATTCAATCCAAGGCTCATACTCCTCTCTTTCTTCTATAGTACATTTGTATTTTTTTAAATCCTCATAAGTTGCAAATCTTTCTACTTCTTGTTCTTTGAGAGATCCGTAGGGCATTGGATGACGGATAGCGACTACTCTTAATCCATATTTGAGCAGTGTTTCTGCTACTTTTCTTGACGCTGGAGATTTTCCACATCCAGTTCTGACTGCAGTTATACTTACTACTGGTTTTTTGCTTTTGATCTGCGTATCTTTAGGACCTAACAAACAAAAATTTGCACCGGCTGCTAAAACTATGGATGCCTTGTCCATGACTTCTTTATGACTGAGATCTGAATAAGCAAGCACTACTTCATCTACTTTTAAGCTTGGAATAATTTCTGCTAATTTTTCTTCAGGATAGAAAGGAATGTTTTTCTTATAAAGACGACCTGCTAATGATTTCGGAAAAGAACGCTTCTCAATGCCTGGAATTTGCGCCTGCGTGAAACCGACGACTTGATACTGCGGATTGTCTTTGAAGCATACGAGGAAATTATGATAGTCGCGACCCGCTGCTCCGAGAATTAGTATATTTTTTCTTTTCACTTAAACACCACTTCCTATTTCTCTAGAAAGGTTTATATAAAAAGGTTTGCTTCTTTTTCTTATGGGCAAAGATATGAAGACTCCTTTTTTCTTTTTAGTGGTAGGCATTTTAGTCGCAGGAATATTGGCTTCTTCCTCTTTAAACGATGATTCCACTGGCGCCGCAATTCGCTCTTCTTCACGTACAACTCTACCCTCTTCAAGTCTTTCTTTAGCTCAAGAAATTCAAGAAACTATACCAGATCAAACTCTACAAAATCCTATAGCAAACACAAATCGAAGAGCATCTTCAATCACTGCTTCAGAGATTACTAATGATAATACTCTACCAGACTCTTTTGATTCTACTTCTAAAGGATATCAAAAACCTCTTCAGAGGAAAGTTGAATATGCTAAAGGAAATTTAATTGTTCAGTTTAACGAGAATCCTAGTTTAATTGAAGAAAGTGGATCTCTTTCAACATCTCTAGAGTCTATCAATACATTAAATAGCAAATATGATGTTTCTAACATTGTTGAATTGTTTCCAAATATTGAAGATCCATCCTTAAAGAATACTTATTTACTTGTTTTTCCTGAGGATAAGTCTGTTGAAGAAGCACTTGTTGATTATGGACAAGACTTTAGTATAACATACGCTGAGCCAAATTCCTTAGCTAAAATAAGTGCACGTCCAGTTATTCAACGAGCAATACCTCCTCCAAACGACCCTCTTTATCCACAACAATGGCACTTGCCTAAGGTTTCCGCATCTCAAGCTTGGGCATCTCTTACAAATATTACAAATCTTTCTTCTGCGCCCGTGATCGCTGTTATAGATACAGGCGTTCAATGGAGCCATCCAGATTTAGCGAATAATATATGGGTTAATACTGGAGAAATTCCAAATAATAATGTAGACGATGATACTAATGGTTTTATAGATGATGTTAGGGGATGGGACTTTGTGGAAACGACTTCCTCGTATTGTTCTACAGGAGAAGATTGTAGTGTTGAAGATAATGATTCTAATGATTTTCATGGTCATGGAACTCATGTCGCGGGAATTGCTGGAGCGGTGACTAATAATAATTTGGGTGTCGCTGGCGCCTGTTGGTTCTGTAAAGTAATGTCGGTTAGGGCTGGATTTTCAGTCGGCAACCCACCGAACGGTGGTTCTTTAGAGTATGATGATATAGCTCAATCTTTAGTTTATGCTGCGGATAATGGGGCTAATGTTATTAGTATGAGTTTTGGGGGAAGTGATTCCTTGACGTTACAAAATGCTGTCAATTATGCCTATAGCCAAGGCGTCGTTCTCGTTGCTGCTACTGGGAATAGCAATACTGGTTCGACTATTGAAGCTTTCCCTGCTGCTTATTCTAATGTCATTTCAGTTGCCGCAACAGACCAAAATGACCAAAAAGCTAGTTTTAGTAATTATGGTTCATGGGTAGATATTGCTGCACCTGGCGTAAATATCCTTTCTACTGTCATCCCCGGAGTGACGTGGGGTTGTGTCGATACCTTGGG
>JAUXTV010000053.1 GCA_030679025.1 Candidatus Woesearchaeota archaeon | reverse complement strand
CTTACTATTTTTTTGGCGTATTTTTCTACCATCTCTTCCGGAGCGATTTTAAGCTTGTGTGCAACTGCCTCTAATATTTTTTCTGCTTTCTCTTCCTGCCTGATAGCTTCCATCTTTTTCATTCTATCAGTAGTTGATACTCTTCTTAACGAAAGGTCAATCTGCTTTTTATCTAAAGAAACCCTTAACACCATGCAAACTAGTTTTTTTCCTTCTTTTACATAATCTCTAATATTTCTTATTCTGCCTGGAGCTATTTCAGAAATATGGACCATGGCTTCTTTATTTGAATATTCATCTAAAGTAACGAATATTGCATGATACAGAATTCTTGCAACTGTGCATTGAATGATTTCTCCCTCTTCCGGGATACCTTCTTTAGTTATTACCATAAAGTCTTCAAAAATTGATAATTATATATAAAGGTTTAGGTAGGCAGTTTTGGAATTAAGGTTAAAAAAACTTAATCTAGAACTTCTAATACTCTTGCTTCAGTAAATGCTTTTCCGCCTGTTGGTGTTGCCAATGGCTTTCCGCAAACCAAGCAGTTTACCACTGAAGATGCTTTTCCGAATATGATCTGCTCGTTCTTGCATGCGCATCTTACTTTCATGAATTTTGTTGACGGTTCTTTGAATTTTACCATTTTAAGCTGTTAAGACCTCCACTTTCTTTAACCTTCTTCCGTGCATTATTCTTGCCTTTCCGCATTTTTTGCATCTTAAGGTTAAGTTCAAGCTCTTACTCTTTTTTGCTCCAGTTCTTTTCCATGAAGCGATAGGCTTTCTTGAATATTTTCCTTGATTGCCGAATCCCCTGTTGTCTCCTCTCTTTCGGATTCTGGCCTTTGAACCTCTTGACATTGGATGAGTTTTACCTCTTCCGCCCTGCTTAGTAATAGTTACTGTCATTTCCTGATATGAATTGCATTTCTTGCAATACTTCTTCATTTTTTTAGGTACTTTCATTTTCGATTACCGCCTGGCCTAACGATGCCAGCATGTCCGCGATTTGTTTTGGCAACGAAACCACGGATTGATTTGTGTAAGGACCATATGATTGTAAGTCGGTGCCAAGGAATTCCGGCACGTCACAAAGCATACGAACCTTGCATCCATTATCCTTTTCGGCTGTTATTTTTAAATCTTTTGGTTTTTCGAGGTTTGGTCTGGGACTTGACAGGGAGAAGAAACTGCTCCTATTCGTGTCAATTATGGTCTTTATATGGTTAAAAAACTCCTGTTCTTCAGGTAAAAGAGATGAAGTATCGTACATTTTCTCGTTGTTTCTCGCCGAAAGCAACGCCAACTGGATTGTTTTGGATTCCCTTCTGTCAAATAATTCCCTTGCAATCTTCAAAATATTCCTTAACTGCGTTTTTGTTTTTTCAACTTCCTGAGAAGCGAAAATACTGTCCTTGCCTGCCTGCGATTCCAGGATATGCTGCTTGTCAGTTATGTAAGTAAAAACATCAGGATAAAACGTAGCGTTTAATTTCTGCAGTTCGTCCCTTGCCTTCTCCCTGCGCATAATATCGTAAAGGGTTTCAAAGGTGATTACAGGCTCGTTTGCATTCATAAATCTGAGTAAATGTATTTAGTATAAATATGTTTAGCTTTTTAATAACTTGTTCAAGACATCCTTGCCCAGCATCAATTTCAGACTGCCATGCCTTGCGTTCTTTTCCGAGAATGTTAATCCGTCATTATGTTTCTTAAAATTGTAAGCTAATAACGGAACGGGATCATCTGAATGTGATTTTAAATTGCAAGGCGTTGAGTGGTCTGACGTTACTATTAACCTGAATTTTTTTAACTTTCTTAGTTCTGAAAAGAATTCCCTGTCAATGATTTCAATTATGCCTTTCTTTTCTATAGGCAGCCCGTCATGGCCCGGGATATCAGTTTCCTTTATGTGGATATAGAAATTATTGTGATTGTTCCAGTTTGATTTCAATTGGCTTACTGACTGTTTTAAAGAACTGAAAAGGCTTGAGTATACATTATCATAAATATTTCTTGAAGTAATATTCGCTAATTGTGTTCTTAGTATTTTCATTCCCGCCAATTCTGCAATGCCAACTTCCAAAGGCATGCCAACTATTGCTGCCCATCTTGACTTTTTCTTTATTTTAGGC
>JAUXTV010000052.1 GCA_030679025.1 Candidatus Woesearchaeota archaeon | reverse complement strand
GCATAGGGAAGAATGCTTAAGAATAATGTAGAAGAAGCAAAAGATAAACTTAGTGTCAGAAAGCTTGTTACATTATTGAAGGAAATACCTAAGAACTTAGCTGATGATGAAACCAAGCTTAGAGCAGTAATAAATGCTATTCCTCATGTTGGTGGAACTATTGAAAAGCTTTTGTTCGCAAATAAAGATAAAGAAGAGATAAGACAAATAATAAGATTCTTAGAAAAGTTATCAGAAGAAATTAATGCTATAAAAGAGGAAACTATAGACAAGACATTCTTAGATTCCTTTGAATTTTATTGTATATTTAAAAAAGTTCTTGAGTTAGTGCGTTTTGAGTTTGCAGAAGCAAAATTGAAGTTATTTAGAAATGTCTTATTAAACTCTATAACACGTCCAAAACCAAAAACTTCCATTAGATATATTCTAAATAAGTTAGAATCATTAGATGTTGGACATTTTGAAATTCTCAAATGGTATAAGGACAATAATTATATTACTCCCCAGACTATAGGGGCTGATTATGATGTTATTGCTCTTCATTCTGTAAGAAAGGATTATGATCTAAATATACTTAAAGATCAAATGTCTGAATATTATCCTAGTTTTAAAAAAGATTTAGATGCTGTCGGTTTTCTGGACACTGCTCCCGCAATGGATGGTCATAAAAGATATTTTATTACACAACTAGGGATAGAACTCATAGAATTTGTTTATAGAGATAATATTTTAAACAAAAACCTTAGTCATCAACCTTTTTTGTCATCTCTCGGTAAAAACCTTTCTCAAGAGAAATAGTTAAATAGGTTCAAACAAGCAAAAATTCTATGATAAATGCAGCAGTTCTAGAAAGTGGATATTATGTTCCTCATAAGAGAGTAACCAATGCAGCTTTTGAAGGAAAAACTCTCTACGAGCACGATGGTCTAGGAAATAGAACTGGTAAATCTGTAGTCACTGGTGATGCTTGGATTGTAGAAAGAACAGGAATTAGAGAAAGAAGATATGCTGAAGCTGAAGATCAACCACAAGTCATGGCTGCAAAAGCAATAAAGAGAGCATTAAGACGAAGCAATTTGCAAGCAAGCGATCTCGAAGGAATTATTATTGCTACAGTAACAAATAAACAAAGATACCCGTCATGTGCGCAGCAAGTAAGAGAGCAACTAGGTGCTAGAAATGCTAGAGATTGTTATGACATAGCCGCAGCATGTGCTGGATTTCCAGTAGCTTTAGCTGATGCTGCTCTAAGAATTAGACAACCAGACCTCTTCACAAAACCAGGAAGAATATATGCAGTAGTAGGCGTTGAAAAATTAACAAATCATATGAATGTTGATGATCCTGATATGAACGATCCATTATTCGGAGATGGTGCTGGAGCAGCGATCGTAGGTCCAACTGAAAATTCTAAAAGAGGAATACAAGCAGTATATATGGCAGCAAAAACAGAAAATGGAAACTTAGGTTTGATTGTAGAGGACCCTATGCAGATGTTGCGAATGACTAATGGTCCAAAAGTATTCAAAGTAGCAGTACCAGGATTAGTAGAGGCATATCAAGCATTAAGAGAAAAGACAGGTTGGTATAATCCTGACATAATCTTAATCCCTCATCAGGCAAACAACAATATCATTGAAAATGCACGCATAAGATTAGAATTAGAAAAGAGACAGATTATTAATACTGTTCGTAAATTTGGAAATCCCTCTGCAGCTTCAATTCCAATAGCAATGGCAATAGGATATAGAAAACAAATAATCAAGCCAAATACACAAGTGTTTGTAATAGGTTTCGGTGCAAGCATGATAATTGCTGGCGTCGCTTTTGTAGCATAAAGCAATATCTTTATTAATTGCAAAAATCAAGCTTCTTTTCAAGGGGTGTAAACAGTGCTACGTCGTGAAAAGAGCCATCAATTTCTTCAGCATAAAGCATGTCCTCCTCATAAGCCTTGTCTGCATAGAAATCTCAATCTTGGGCAAACAACTATCTCTGGTGTAGGCATCATTATCGGTGCAGGCATTTACGCATTAATAGGTATTGGAACACAAACTGCTGGTAATGCTCTATGGTTGGCATTTGTCATTGGCGCTTGTATTGCTATCTTCACAGGATTAAGTTATGGAGAATTAGCTTCTATGTTTCCAAGAGATGCAGAAGAATATGATTATGCCAAGCATGCCTTCGGAAAAAGAATTGCTTTAATTATTGGTTGTATGTTAATTATTACAGCAGTCGTTGCCATCGCGACAGTCTCCTTAAGTTTTGCGCAGTATCTCCATAGTCTTACTAATATCCCTATTGTAATGACAGCGATTATTTTAGTCATTGGTATTGCTTCTATAGATTATTGTGGTCTCAGACAATCCTGTTCTGTAAATACTGTCTTAACTATTGTTGGTGTTGGTGGTCTCCTCATGATTATAACAGCGGGATTCAAGAATATTACTAAAATAAATCTGCTGGAAATGCCCTATGGTTTGCCAGGTGTCTTAAGTGCATCAGCGTTAATGTTTTTTGCTTACATGGGTTTTGAAAATGTTGCTCGTCTGACAGAGGAAACAAAAAATCCAAAGAAAACAATTCCAAGAGCTATGATTTTATCCGTGATAATTTCTTCAGTAGTCTATATTTTAGTCGCGCTAGCAGTAGTAGCTATTGTTCCTTGGCAGCAGCTTGGAGCATCTGAAGCGCCCATGGCCCTAGTCGCAGAAACTTTATGGGGAAAGGGAGCATTTATTTTATTAGCATTAATCGCTTTGATTTCTACAGCAGGCACAGCATTGATGGAAATCGTAACTGCATCTCGTTTTGTCTATGGGATTGCAGGAGAAAAAGCATTGCCTAAATTCTTAGCACAAATAGATCCTAAAACCAGTACTCCTTATCGAGCTATAGAGTTATTATTGTTGTTAACTATAGTATTTGTATTTGTCAAAGATCTCAATTTAGTTGCTAACATTGCCACAGCTACTTTGTTTATCACATTTATCATGATTAACTTAGCAGTCATTGTTTTGCGCTTCAAAGAGCCAAAGATGAAAAGAATATTCCAAGTTTCTGGAACTATTGCGCGTATACCTGTAATTCCTGTGCTGGGAATAATAACTTCTGCAGTGTTGCTCTATTTCAGTATTCAAAATATTATTCAAGTATTTATTTAGGCAAAGAGTACTGGATCAGAAGGTTCAGAAGCACGAAAAGCAGCAAGTTCTTATTTTATAGATTTATTTTTTTGACGGCCAAGCTGAAGCACTCTAGCAAGTGCAATTAAACAAAGACCCATGGCTGCTCCACCAATAAAATAATTATTAATTATATTCTGAGAAGCTTGATTATGATATTGAATAACATCAGGATGTTGCTGGAGTGTTGCTGCAGTTTGTTTAAGAGAAGCAACATGAGTCTCTAAGGAAGTATGAAATTGACTGGAGTGAATATTAACATTTGTTAAGGCTTCTGCAGGCAAGAGTTGGTCTAAAGAGGGAACTGGTTGTGTATTAGGTTGATAATTCAATAATTGAGAAAGCTGTCTATTCGTTTCTGTATAAGCTAAAACTGCTGGGCGATTAACATAGGGGTTTTGATTAGTAACTTTTGAAGTCACTACAGCGCCCAAAGCAAGAACTGAAGCAATCACATATTTACGAGTATGACTTCCATAACGTTTATGATATGCTTTCCTAATTGCAGATTCTCTTTCCCATGAGGTCATAGTTTGTTCAGTCATACAAAAGCCAAGAAAAAAGAAGTATATAAATCTTGCTATCAGTAACTACTCTTAAGAGAATACAAAATAAAAGAAAATAACTCGTTAAAAATTGCTCAGTAAAAAGTAACTACTAGAGCAGAATGAAGCACATTATTAAAGGAAAGAAAAAGAAGAGAAGTATGGGAAGTCAAATCGAGTTCAACGACACTTTAAAAATTTCTAAAGCAAGAGGATTTCCTGTAGGTCTTAATTTGGAAGATCATCTAAAAACACCTGCGGAATCACAAAGATTTGTAGGCAGAACATTTACCTTCTGGAATCCTGGTGAAAGAATATATCCTCGACCTCCAACGCGCGTGTTCTTAGTGGAAGAAATGCCCAAGGGAGACTGGCTCTATTGGGGCCATGTGCATATAGTGCGGCAAACTATGATTGCTGGGAAAACCAGCGGAGATTTTAAGATTGTAAAGATTTATGATCCTGAGTATCAGCGATTAATGACGAAAAACGAAGCGCCAGAAGGCAAAAGCTATTTTCTCCATCTTTGAAACAATAAAGATACCTTTTTAAATTACCTCATATCCTTCATTTGAGAAAGAGGTGATCATACATGCCAGCAGCTAAAAAAGAAGCTCCTAAAGCAACAACAAAACAAGAAGGAATTCTCTATGATTTCTATGGTACTGAATGTGTGCATTGCAAGGAAATGGATCCCTTAGTAGAGCGTTTGGAAAAGGAAGAAAAAGTCAAGTTAACCAGGCTTGAAGTTTGGCATAATGCTCAAAATCAAAAACTATTGCAGCAGTTAGATGGCGGTAAATGTGGAGGAGTTCCTTTCTTCTACAACACAGCAACTAAAAAATGGATTTGTGGCAGCACAGATTATGAAACATTCAAGAAATGGGCTTTAGGGAAATAAAAAGAGAAGATTTATATATCAGTTGATACTATATCAGTTGATATGTTAGAAATCAAACTACGCAAACGTGAATATAGTGAACAAAGATCACCAACACTAAATACCTTACTTATGGTAGAGGAAACACTCATGAATACTGATGAAGTGTTAACTATCGCTGAACTAAAAAGAAGATTACCTAAACAAGTTATGCATCAAACATTGATGAGTATCATTGACTATCTCGAGTATAGTGGTAAAATTGTAGTTCATGATGAAAAAGTGTTATGGACTTATAATAATAACTCTAAGTTAAGAAAAGCAATCAGCAAAGGAACAAGAATAGGATAAAAAGATAACATTTAAGAGAAGAAAAAGAAGTCAAAAAGCAGGTGAAAAAAGAGGATGATAGAACATTTTAATCCATTAGAGGGAAAATTTCTGCAGATTTTAGATAAAGAGGGTAATGTCGATAAGTTGTTAGAGCCAAAGCTTTCCGTTGCAGATCTAAAAAAGATGTACGAATGTATGGTCTTGACTAGAATGGCTGATGATAAAGGTCTGAAGTTGCAACGTTCTGGCCGCATGGGAACTTTCGCGCAAGTCTTAGGACAAGAAGCACAAGTAGCAGTCGGTTTTGCTATGCAGAAACAAGATTGGTTCTTTCCATCCTTTAGAGAATTAGGAATTTTATTAGCTCGTGAAGCTCCTCTGGAATCATTTTACTTGACATTTATGGGTTGTGAAGAAGGCAACAGAACACCTAAAAACATTAATAACTTTCCAGTATCAGTCCCAGTAGGCTCCCAAACTTTGCACGGTGTTGGCGCAGCAATGGCAGCAAAAATAAAAAATCATAAAGTAGTCACAGTCGTAGCTCTTGGTGATGGCGGCACATCAGAAGGAGATTTCCATGAGGCCATGAACTTCGCTGGTGTCTTCAAGGCGCCTTGTATCATTTTTTGTCAAAACAATCAATGGGCAATTTCTACTCCAAGAAATATTCAAACCGCAAGCAAAACCATCGCGCAAAAAGCAATCGCTTATGGATTTCCAGGAATTCAAGTAGATGGCAATGATGCATTAGCTTTGTATGCTGCAACAAAAGAAGCAATAGAAAACGCAAGAAAAGGAAAAGGTCCAACATTGATCGAATCCTTAACCTACAGAATTGGTCCTCATACTACAGCAGATGATCCAACGCTCTATCGCTCTGAAAAAGAAGTCAAATATTGGCAAGACCGTGATCCCATTAAACGATTTAAAATCTATTTACAGAAAAAAGGACTCTGGAATAAAAAATATGAAGATGATCTCGTCAAGAAATGCACAAAACAAATTGAGGAAGCAGTTGCCAAAGCAGGAAAAATTGCAGCAGCAACAAAACCAGAAGATATGTTCAAATATATGTATGCTGAAATGACTCCAGAACTTAAGGAACAATTTGAATATCTCCAAGAAAATCTAGAGGTTAAGGAGGAATGAGTTTGGAAAGAGTGGTACAAATACAAGCGCAGGAAACAAAAGTAAGGGATGATCTGACAGTTGTAGAATTAGGTACTCTAGACTATCATAGTGCATTAGATATGCAAGAAAAGTTAGTAGTATTAAGAAACCAGAATAAAATTACAGACACAGTGCTTCTTCTGGAACATCCACACGTTTACACATTAGGAAAAGATGTCAAAGAGGAGGAATTAGGAGCATTAGTAAAAGGAGAGTTACCTGCTGAAATAATCCAAGTGCAAAGAGGAGGAAAAATAACTTATCATGGTCCTGGGCAATTAGTTGCTTATTTTATTTGCAGAATGCCTTTTGATAAATATACTGCTTTCCTAACTCAAGTAGAAGATGTAGGAATAGCAACTCTAAAATCATTAGGTATTGACGCATACTCAAGAAAACATGATGTAGATCCACGATCAAACAAACGAGGAATAAAAGGAGCTTGGTATAAAGTAGAAGGTGTGGATAGAAAAGTAGTAGCACAAGGAGTAGAAGTAAGAGAATCATCACGGCAAGCTAATGAAAGAATGGTTGTTACTCTGCATGGATTTGCTATGAACGTTAATACAGATTTAGCTTTTTTTCAAAAAATCCACCCTTGTGGTTTTCAGTATGATGTAATGACTTCAATGAAGGAAATACTGGGAAGAGAAGTAGACATGAATCAAGTAAAAGAAGTAGTAAAAGAGCAATTGAGAGAGAAGCTAAAATGGTAATGTCGAAAAATAAGCCTGAATGGTTGAGAATGAATCTAACGCTTACTGATGAGTTTAAAGATGTAAAAAAAACTCTAAAAGAATTGGGTTTAGTAACTGTATGTGAAGAAGCGCATTGTCCTAATATTCCAGAGTGCTGGAGTGGTGGAACTGCTACATTCATGGTATTGGGAGATACTTGTACACGTGGCTGCAGATTTTGTCATGTAAAAAAGATGATCAAAGGAAAACCCATAGATGAAAAAGAACCTGAAAAGTTAGCTCTTGCAGTCAAAAAGTGGAAGTTAGATTATATTGTAATTACATCAGTGGATAGAGATGATTTGCCAGATCAAGGCGCGCAGCATTTTGCTAACTGTATAAAAAAACTCAAAGAACAAGATATTTTAGTTGAAGTATTAATTCCAGATTTTCGTGGAAATATAGACTGCCTTAAAACTATTATTGCTGCTGGTCCAGATGTCATTGCGCATAATATAGAAACAACAGAGCGATTGCAGAAAAAAGTAAGAGATCCTAGAGCTGGATATGCTCAGTCTTTAGCAATATTAGCGGCTGTAAAAAAAATAAATCCTAGGATCTATACAAAATCATCAATCATGCTAGGTTTAGGAGAAATCAAAGAAGACGTAGAGCAAGCAATGCAAGATCTTAGAGCAAATGGCGTTGATTTCATTACTTTAGGGCAATATTTAAGACCATCACAAAAACAAGTAGAAGTGCAGGAATATGTAAAACCAGAAATATTTAAGCAGTATGAACAGCTCGCAAATAAGTTAGGATTCAAATATGCTGCTGCAGGACCATTTGTCAGAAGTTCCTATCGCGCAGGAGAATTATTTATAAAAAATATTTTAAAAAAAGAGGAGATATATGTCCCAGCTTAACATCGTAGAAGCAATCAATCTTGCGTTGCATCAAGAAATGGCTAAAGATAAAAGTGTTGTCGTTTTAGGTGAAGATGTAGGTCACGAAGGCGGAGTTTTCAGAG
>JAUXTV010000048.1 GCA_030679025.1 Candidatus Woesearchaeota archaeon | reverse complement strand
TCCGTGCGGGCGACGACGGGAAAGGCGGCCAGCCCGTCCGCGCGCCGCGCCAGTCCCACGCGCGGCCGGTCGGCGAAGGCGTCCAAGGCGCCCGCGGCGTCGAGCGCCAAGGTCCGCGCGGTCGCCAGAAAGAAGGCCCCGGCGCCCAGCCGCATCACCTACACGGCGCCGCGCGGCGCGCTGCAGCTGGCCGGCGACCTCGAGTCCATGCTCGCGCGCGCCTCGCGCAGCGGGTCGTGGGGCGTGATGGTGGTGTCGCTCGGCAATGGCGACACGCTCTTCACGCGCAACGCCGACCGCGCGCTGCTGCCGGCCAGCACCATGAAGCTGTTCACGTCCGCCGTGGCCCTCGAGCGATTCGGGCCGGAGTATCGCTTCGCCACCGAGGTGCTGCGCGAGGGCTCGCTGGGCAGCGATGGCGTGCTGCGCGGCAACCTGGTGCTCCGCGGCGCCGGGGATCCGTCGTTCAGCCGCCGCTACACCGACGGCGCCTCGGGCGACACGCCGATGGCGGCCATCGCGCGCCTCGTGTCGCGGGCCGGCGTGCGCCGCGTCAGCGGTGACATCATTGGCGACGGCAGCGCCTTCGAGGACCGTCAGGTGCCCGAAGGGTGGCGCTCGCGCTACCTCGGCGCGAGTTATGCCGCCCGGGTGTCGGCCCTGTCGTACAACGAGAACCTGCTCACCGTGCGCGTGAAGGCGGCCGGCCGGACCGCCACCGTCTCCTTCGAGCCCGAACTCTCGGGCATCGCGATCGTGAACAACGTGAAGGTGGTCGCCGGCCGCCGCAGCCGGATCAGCATCCGCCAGACGGCGGCGGGCCTGGAGGTGCGCGGCACCGTCGGTGCGATCGGCGCCGGACGCAGCGCCCAGGTGGTCGCCGAGTATCCGGCGCTGACGACGACGGCCGCGTTCCGCGCCGCTCTCGAGGCACACGGCATCACGGTGGACGGCGGCGTCCGCCTCGCCAAGGCGGCCAGCGGTGCGCCTCGCGTGGCGGCACTTCCGTCAGCCACCCTCGGTGAACTGGACACGACGATGAACGGCGAGAGCAACAACCACTTCGCCGAGCTGCTCTTCCGCAACGCCGCGCGCAGCGTCGGGGTCGTCGGTTCGGCGGAGAACGCCAACACGCTGCTGCGCCGCTTCCTGTGGGAGAAGGCGCAGGTGCCGCCCACCGACATCTACGCCGCCGATGGCAGCGGGCTGTCGACCGCCGACC
>JAUXTV010000047.1 GCA_030679025.1 Candidatus Woesearchaeota archaeon | reverse complement strand
GAAAAGGAGAAGAAGAGATATATAAATCTTAGTATTTGTAACATCTTTTTCATAAAAACACAATAACACCACTCGAAAATGAAAAACAACTAGTCCATCTCATCAGGAGTTCTAAAAGTATTTAAAGACGCAAAAGGCATTGTTTTTCCATAGCAAAGTTATAATGGAGGTGTTTGCCAGTGGCAGGCATATTACAAGAAACAAGCAACGCAATAATAAGTCCTTTGGGACAGATCTGGTTAGCAATTCGCGATCAGTTACCTGGCCTCGTTGGAGCGATTATTGTACTTATATTAGGATGTTTTGTCGCAGTGATTTTAGGACACGCAGTTCGTGTGATTCTAGAAAAACTACGCGTAGATGATTATGTCAGAAAAGCTCACTTGACAAAAACTGTTGGACATACACATATTCCAGCAGCAGCAGGAGAGTTATTCAAATGGTATATTATCATCTTATTTTTGCAACAAGTTATTGATATGGTGAAATTAGGTCAATTAAGTGATTTGTTACGAACTTTCGTACTCTGGTTGCCTAATGTTATCATTGCTATTGTAGTATTCTTATTCGGTCTTGCTGTAGCTAATTATGTCAAGATGAAGACAGAAGAACACAGTAGACAACGAGGTACCAAAGCAGCTGGTTCAATTTTGAAAGTAGTGATCATCATTATGGTCATTATTGTAGCATTGAAGCAGATTGGAATCGACGTATCAATCTTAGAAAGTACCTTCTTATTAATAGTAGGTGCGCTTGCAGTAGGAATTGCTCTAGCTTTAGGAATAGGCATGGGCTTAGGATTACGCAAGGAATCTGAGAACGTAGTAGCACAGATCAAGAAGAACTTCTAGTTCTTTCTTTTCTTTTTTTATTTCTCTTTCTTTTTTCCTTTATTGCATCGCTTTGACCTTTGCACTGATAAGTATAAATCATTTCAGAGTAAGGATTTATTATTTAGCCGAAACCTTTATAAACTTTAAATTTACATATGTAAACTGTGAAGATACATGAAAGATATTACCAGCAACGAGATGATGTTTGTGCTAAACATCCTAAAAAGCCCTGAAATAAACTATAATGCTAACAGCATGGCAAGTGCAATTGGAATAAGCAGAATGGGAGCTTTAAAAATAGCTAGAAAGCTGGAACAGGATGATATAATTATTTCAAGAAAATGGGGCAAAGCCAAATTTTATAGCCTTAATTTTGACAGCGATTATGTAAGGGACTATGTTAAATTCCTGCTTAAAAGGGAAGCTAAGCAATCTCACCCTTATGTAAAAGTCTGGATTGAAGACATAAGAAAAATAAAAAGCGCTGATGCAGCTATCCTTTTTGGTTCAGTATTAAGGAAACATAAGGATGCCAGAGATATAGATGTAATGCTTCTCATTAATCCTAAAAACTATCATAAAATCCAAAAAGAAATACAGGAAATTGATGCACTGAATACAAAAAAGATTCATCCTATGTACCAGACAAAAGAAGACCTCATCAAAAATCTTAAAAAAGAAGACCGACCTTTACTTAGCGCGATTAAAGGAATTGCTGCTTTCGGAGAGGATATAATAATAAATGCTATTAAGGACAGTTTGTCAAAATGAACCATGTGAAAAACAAAGTGGAATGGTGCTTAAGAAAAGCCGAGAAAGAGCTTAAGGAATCTGATAAGCACAGGGGGCTTGTAAAAATAGATCCAGATATCAAGCAAGCGGAGGAATATATTAAAAAGGCGCAGCGTT
>JAUXTV010000054.1 GCA_030679025.1 Candidatus Woesearchaeota archaeon | reverse complement strand
AACAATCATCGATCGTGAGTCAACAAATTTTGCATACTGCATCAAGGATTCTTCAAATTTAGATTCTCCTTCTGGTTTCTTTGTGCGAAGATAGTCAAGAATAGTAACTAGTTGTCTCTTTCCTCGTCTTGGTTTAAATCTATCAAGTTTGTCAGAGAAAGTAGACAAGACAAAACGTTCATTATTTTTTAAAGCCATATAAGCAAAACCGATTCCAAGCATTGAAGCATATTCAAATTTTTTTAAAGCTTTGCTGCCGAAATTCATGCTGCTGCTAAAATCTAAAATAACATGAACTGTTAAATTGCGTTCTTCTTCACGACGTTTAACATGCAGTCTGTCCGTTCTCCCATAAACTTTCCAGTCAATAGCGCGAAAATCATCTCCAGCAGTATAGCTTCTATGATCTTTGAAAATTAATCCTTGTCCGCCATGAATACTTTGTCGTTGTCCTATATAATTAGAGGCTACACGCTTGTTGATTATCAAACTGAGGCGATGTAAATGGCGTAAAAAATCAGTCTCAATCATTTTAGTAAATAACCAATGACATCATCTTCATTGAAATTATTACGTTCAGCTTCAAAATTAATTATAATGCGATGACGTAATACTGGATAGATCATTTCTCGCACGTCATTTTTGGTGACATAATTTCTTCCATCTAATAAGGCATTTGCTTTAGCTGCTAAAACTAAACCAATGGAAGCACGAGGTGAAGCTCCATATTCTATTAATTCTTTACGCTCTCTAGTCTTCTTCACTAGTTCAACTGCATATTTACGAACATCCTGTGCAATAGGAATTTGACGAACAAGCTGTTGTAATTGGAAGATGGTTTCTTTTTTCAAAAGGGGTTTGAGTTCTGGTCCGCCCCCTTCATTAAATTCTGTGTATCTAGAAACAATTTCTACCTCATCATTAAAAGTAGGGTAATCTGTTTTGATTTTGAAGAGGAAACGATCACTCTGTGCTTCAGGCAAGGGATAGGTTCCTTCCTGTTCAATAGGATTTTGTGTTGCTAAGACAAAGAAAGGTCTTTCTAGTTTATAGGTGTGATTGCCAACAGTAACTTGACGTTCCTGCATTGCTTCTAATAATGCTGACTGTGTTTTAGGTGTAGCTCTGTTAATTTCATCCATTAAAACTACATTAGAGAATAAAGGACCTGGTTGGAATTTAAACTCTCTGCCATTTTTAGTTTCTTCTAAGACATAAGTCCCAGTAATATCTGAAGGCATTAGATCGGGAGTTCCTTGAATACGAGAAAATTTAAGATCCATGAGTTTAGCTAAAGTGCTTACAGTCAGAGTTTTTGCTAAGCCAGGATAACCTTCAAGTAAAGCATTACTTTCTGTAAGAATTGCAATAATGACCTGTTTGATGACTTGTTGTTGTCCTACTACTACCTTGCTCATTTCAGCAAAGATAAATTCAAAGGCGTCTTTTGCTTTTTTGATAGAGTCTGTAGTCATGGTTCGTTGATACTTCGGAAATAGTTATTGACAATCTGTTTGTCTTCGTCACCAATTTTTTCTTTTGAATTCTCGCTACCGAGTGCTTCTCGATTGCCTGTGCCTGTTGATGTGCCTTTAAATGTTTTTCCTTCTCCATTGCGATTATAGTTATTAATATCAACTAATCCTAACATTTGATTCAATTCAACAACCTCTTCTTTATTACCATAGTTAATGTCTTCTTCATCTCCATAAATATCTCTGTTCTTTTCAGTATCTAAAAAGGAAACATCAGTTAGATTAGCTGCCTTTACAAAAAATCCAGTAACAGGATTCATGCTTCTCTGTAAAGCAGGAAGAACATCATCAAATTGAATGCTATTCAAAGAAACAAATCCTAAAAGAAAGCAGAGTCCTAAAATTGCCGCCATTTTTGAAATAGTTTGTTTTTTATTCATAATGCGTGTCGCACTTACCTGATGCAATTTTTCCAACACATCATGATGCAGGTCTAAAGCAACATCATCATTTCTTTCTACATTATCTGCCGAAGTACGCAAGCGCCACTCTAGATCAGGAATTTTCTTTTCAATATCATAATAGCCGACCTTCCTCATGCCTCTAATAGTATTAACTGTTAAAAAAAGAAGAAAGGGGATTAAGGCATAGATCCAAGAGATATTGAAAAAGAAAAAGAGAAGCGTAAAGATAAGAAGGACAATTACAGAATTTACAAAGCTATTGAAGAAGCTCACAAAAAACAAAACTTGCTTTACCTGTTTTAATGCTTGTTTAAGGATGTCCATGGCTCATGTTAATCGCAAACACTTAAGTTTTGATCGAGTTCGTCTTCAATACAATCTTTCCAGCGATCTATTTCATTGCGTTGTTGATTTATAGTTCGTGTAAGATTATCAACTTCAGCGCGTTTAACTGTGATATCGTCCTCTAATGTCTTTATTTCTAATTCTAAGTCTTCGACGTCTGCTTCAAGTCGATCACGTTCTTCCTGAGTACTCTCTTTAGAAGCTTTCAGTTTATCACGTTCTTCTTGAGTAGTTTCTAGATCATCGATATTCTTCTGTAGATTTGCTTCTAATGTTTTAAGGTTGTCAACTTTTTCTTGATAATTATCATTAAGAGTAGCATATTGGCTTCTATAGTAAAAACTTGTAACAATTAATACAATTACACAAACTAAAAGAATTCCTATAAACAGTAAATCCTTGCCTGTACGCATAGGTGCAGGAGATACAGGGGTGGTTAAAGTGCTTTTCGGTTTAAGAGCATCAGTAGCCACGTTTTCATGTTTAAGTTGCTCTAAAGCGCGATTAATCTCTTCTAATTTCTTATGTCGACGATCAGACATATACTCTTTAATGAGGCTCATAAGAGCAAAACGAGTGTTCTTATTTAAATAGTTTTTCTTCCGCCGGCTCTTCGTAAATAGATTTCAAAGAGGAAGACAACCATTGCGATTATAATCAACGGCCAGCGATAGTACCATCGTTTAAACACAGGTCTTTCTGTTTGTGTTTTAACTGCGGCTATAATCTCTTCTGTTTGATCTTCTGTAAATAATTGACCATTAGTTGCGGCTGTGATATCTTCAAGCTCAGGATTAAACCCTATGCCTTCCAATTCTTTATTATAATTGACTGCAAACTCTGTATTGAGAATAGTCTGAAAGCCTAAGTCTGTTGGCGTGACTGTTGCAGCATACAGTTGATCTTCACGTTTATAGAAAGTTAATCCAGGTGATACTGGTTGCTGCTGTGCCTTGACTTTAACTTCAGTAGGCCGTTTGATATTGGTATCTTGTACAGAAACATAAGATTCCCTCTTTCGCTCAGGATCTCCAATTAACCAATTGAGAGTTTTAGTATAAAGGAGAGAATTTTCTCCAGCAAGGAGTTCGCTACTCCATTGCACACCATCATCTGTAGATAAAAGACCAACTCGTCCTACACCATAGCGCCAAACAGTTAGCAAAGGTTCTCCAGAATCAGTAGCAACTAAGTGATAAGCAGTTGATTTCGGAATAACAGTATTAAATCCAGTTACATGAGCATTTAATTCTAAATCTTGAGTAATAAAATGTCCTTCGTCTAAAATTGTTACAGTATAGGCATCTTTATTGTTTTCATTTTGTCCACCACCAAATAATACTTTAACTTTTTGCGGTGTTTTTTCTCCAGTAAAATAGGCTCCACCACCTGCTAAAGCGATATTTTTAATCGCATCAATGCCATAAATTTCAGAAGGTCTTAGGATGCAGTCTCCAAGAGCATTGTAACGAATACAAGCATTTCTTTCTCCAACTCCAACTCCGTAAATTTTAATGCCTGCTTCTTGTGCAGCTGCTGCTAAAGATTTTGCTTGTCCTATACCTCCCGAACGCCCATCAGAAATAAAAATAATATTCTTGCCGCCTGAAACTCCTTCCAACATTTGAATAGCAGCTTCCAATCCTACGGGAACATAAGAGTCACTGCTTTCTTTTGTCAAACTCCTAACTTGTTGTATAAGCTCTTCTCGTTTATCGCCTAAAGGAGAAATCGGTGAAACCACATGTGCTTGACTATCAAATCCTATAAAACCAACTTGACTACTGTCTTTAATATTCTCTATAATGCTTAAGGCAATTGCTTTTTCTACTTGTGAAATACTACCTGCTCCGTAACCAAGAGTAGTACTTTTAGAAAGATCCATGGAAATAACAATATTAACAATGCCTTCTTCTTTTTCATCTGCTACAGCAACAAAAGAAGGTAACATTTCTTCGAGCCTTGTACCTTTATAGCCTCCTTTATCAAAGGAAGAAGTTCCACCTATAAAGAGAACACCATTATCATCCGAAAGATAGTCTCTCAATCTCACCAAGTCTTTTTCTAAAGTAAGGAAAGGAAGATTATTAATAACAACAGCATAATATCTTTCTTTGTCTAGAGGTGTAAGATCTGGAGTGACTTTAACTTCATAGAGTTGTTTTAACAGAGGTAGTAAGGGTGATTCTTGTTGAGTTACAAAAAGAATTTCTGGCTTAGGAATGACTCTGGCTGATTTAAAATATTTATTATTTTCAGAAAAATAATCTTGATTGTCCAGAGTCGCTGTAATGCGATGATTTCCTTCAGAAAAGGATTCATAAAAGACAATCTCTTGTTCACTAGTGTGTTTATCAATGACTTTTCTACCATCAACATCTACAAGAACATGTTTAGCAGACGTCTTGTCAGTGCCGCGAACATGTACTGTAAATAGATTTTTTATGCCTGGAGAAATTTTATCTGGACCTGTAACCATAATGGAAGAATCTTGTTGTTGTGCTTCGATGCGTAAAGCATGTATAGAACTATTAACCTTAGTTGCTTGTAAAACAACACTACCAAGATCCAGTCCTACGTTATTATACCCATCGCTAATTAACAAAACATTCTTTCCTTCTTGAAGTTGTTCCACTAAAGCATCGCTCAAAGGGGTTTTACTAGCATCACCTATGTATACTTTGTCTACTTTTATATAATCAGATAAGGTATCTTCTAGACGTTCTGTGATCTTTGTATCGTAGACTGTAAATGAAGTTGAATTGTCAGCAATAAGTGTTAAGGAATAGTCTCCCCTTACAACTCTATATTGCATAATAAAAGGCGATGCTAAAGCTAAAAGAATGCAGATAATCATTAACGATCGAGTAAAGAAAATCGTTCTTCGTCGACGTTTCAAATGTTGTGCATCAGTATGTGCTGATGGTTTACCTAAGCGAACTAAAAGAAAAAT
>JAUXTV010000031.1 GCA_030679025.1 Candidatus Woesearchaeota archaeon | reverse complement strand
AGCTGTCAGCAACTAATTGTTTACTTGTGCAATAACTATAAAGAGTTACCAGCAGAACGCCCTATTTTTTCGCTTTTGCCGAATATTTTCTTATTAGCAAGGAGATTTTTCTTCTTTCATAATATTTTTCCGTAAACTTTCCGGTTTTTCTTGAGCAATACAGATTAAGAGATTATACTTCCTCAAAGTTATGGAACAACCATTTTTTCCTCAACAACATATTCCTCTTTGGCAAATTTATTTTTATTTCTCCATGGAGCTTGCTGTTCTTTGGCTTCTCTTAAAACTGGCTGCTGTTATTTAACATTCTAATACTCTTTCTTCTTTCTTGGCTTTTTCTACCTTTTCTCAGTGACATAGCTTTAAAAAACGATTTTAGTCTTTTTCTTCTATGTATACCTCACGTATTGCACAACACATTTTAATTAAATTACATGAACGACAGTGGAATCCTTATTTATCAAATCATATTATGACTTTGGGACGTGATGCTATTATTCGACAAGGCCCCGCACTAAGACTTCAGGTTAAGGGAGCATATACCTTATTTCCACGAATATCTAATTCTAACAATCCTCAAGATGTTATTGGAGCATTAGATTTATTAGTAACTCGACTTACAGAGCCAGAAAGAGCTCGACTTCAAGATAAAAATCTTCCAGCAATATTACCGAGCATTACTCTTCAAGGTCAGCAGCATACTCTTGAAGGATTTAGATTTCATTCAGAATCAGTCAAAACTTATACTCCTACAGGATTAGTAGTTCCTTATGAGGATTTCCTAACTGCATTAACAACTTTAGTTCGAGGAGTAGTTTAATTTCGTCCCCTAGTCTGAGTGAAGCAGTTTTAAAAATACCCAATCTCTTAAAGAACTATGGTAGATATCAAAAAAACACAATTATCCGTGTTTATCGGCTTTTTATTTTTAGTTTTACTGAGCATGCTCTTTTATCTTTTTAGATCAGCAAATGATGGCGGCATTATAGCACGCTGGGTTTTATTTATTGTCTTTGGTGCAGTTGCTTTAATTTTAGCGTCTTTTGCCATAGGCTATATTTTTATGCTCTTAACTAATCAACAAGAACAACCTCGCTTACAAAGTGGATCAGAAGTCCATTATCGACGCACTGCACAACAACCACAGAAAGGTATTTGGGTTGATCTAGCACAACTTCATGCTACTCAAAATCAGCAACAGCAAGCTCCTAAAAAAAAGACTTCACGACGTTCTTCGAAGAAAAAGAGAAGATAATCTTTATAAAAGGCCCACTAGACTATTTCTTAGATGCAGGGGTGCCGGAGTCTGGTCAAACGGACAGGACTTAAGTCTCTTTGATTACTAGGAGAAGAAATCCTGTGGCTTAGTGCCTGCGCAGGTTCAAATCCTGTCCCCTGCATTATCCTTTTCCTATGCAACCCACAACCATAATCTTATTCGGCGGGACTGGCGACTTAACCAAGAGAAAACTCTTACCTGCTTTCGCTACTCTACTCAGAGAAGAAAAATTAGCTCGTGGATCTTTGTTGATTGGTATTGGACGACGTCCTCTAACGCATGAGGCCTATAGACACTCTTTAGTTACTGATTTATCATCTCCAGACCAAGCATTACTTAAAGATTTACAGATTTTTTATTTTCAAGATGATGTTGGACAAACTTCTGGCTTACAGACACTTCCAGCATTTCTGCAAGAACATGAATCCCAGAGCAGCAATAGAATTTATTACTTAGCAACGAGCTATACTTTATTTCCCAATATAGTACAAGCATTGCATCGCACTCATCTGGACAAACATACAGGCGGGTGGACTAGACTAGTATTTGAAAAACCCTTTGGCCATGATTTAGCTTCTTCTGATGCCTTAGACAAAGCCATTCATGCTGTTTTTTCTGAAGACAATATCTTTCGTATTGATCATTACTTAGCAAAAGAAACTGTACAAAATTTACAAGTAGTGAAGTTTACCAATCCTGTTATTGATACTTTATTTCATAGAGCATTAGTCTCTCATATTACCCTTACTGTTGATGAGTCTTTGGGTGTTGGCAACAGACTAGGATATTATGCTGAAGCTGGTGTCTTGAAAGACATGATACAAAATCATTTACTCCAGATGACTGCCTTGCTCTTGATGGAACAACCAAAAACACTAACTAATGGAGCATTACATACTGCAAAAGTAGAAGTGTTAACTCATTTACATGTGGCTCCTGCAGAACAGCACTTACTAGGACAATATCAAAGCTACAAAGAGGAATGTATTCAAGCAAAGATAGCTTATACTAACACAGCGACGTTTGCGAAACTTGTTTTGACCTGTAGCTTACCAAGATGGAAAGATATACCTATCATTCTTCGCACAGGCAAGAAACTTCCCAAAAAATATGGACAACTGATTGTGCATTTTAAGCCCTTATCTGCTTCTCCTTATCCTGAACAGCGATTAGCTGAGAACCAACTCATCATTGATGTTTATCCAGAGCAAGATATTCGTCTTCGCATGAACACTAGAAAACCTGGCACAAACATACTTGCACCAGTCAATCTTTTGTTTTCTCCCAAAGCTCATTTTGGACCCAATACCAGCGATGAATATGCCACTTTGTTGGGCGATGTCCTGCGAGGAGAGAAAATGCTGTTTACTAGATCTGATGAAGTGCAAGCAGCCTGGAAAATTGTTGAACAGATTGAAGCCTTGAAAAATAAAATTCCTTTTGTGATTTATCCAGATGGCACTGATCCTGAGCAAAAATCCTAAAGACGATGCTCTAAATCCTCTTTTGGCTTCTGTGTGGTATTCTTCTGACCTTGAGTAGATAATTTTTCGTGCATATTTGAAGGGATAGATGGTTCTTCTGTTGCCCAGTCAAAAACATATTCAAAACTTCTTCTTGCTAGTTCATACATTCCAGAGACGGCTCTATAAGGTATTAACCATATTTTTTTCATGCGTGTGCATTGACAACCAGTTGTTTATAAAGTTGTTGCAACTCTCTTTTTTATTTTTCTAGAATTCTTATGAGCAAACTTTTTAGTTGTTTATTTGCTGTGACATATTCATATCTTACCTTATATTTCTCAATAAGCTTTTTATGACTGCCAAATCCTGATGGCTGATCTTTTTTCTGATATTTCCATACATAGCGGATAAGAGTTGCTGTATCTTTCCAAGGTTCTTTTTTGTTTTCTTTTTTTCTTTGAAGATATCTTCTGATTAAACGATAAGTTATTACTGAAGGTGAAATATCTAGCCAGATAACGAGTGTTGCTCTTTTGAACGCTGGATCTACCCATCGATCATAGACTCCCTCTATAATCCATTGGTCTTTTTTTGCAATCTTCTGGAGCATGGATCTACAAGTTTGTTCATCTCTTTTGACTGTGTATTTCTTCTTCCAAAACATATCATCAAGATCATAGCGTGGTATGTGTAACTTTCCTGCAAGCTCTTGAGCTACTGAAGTTTTGCCGCTTCCAGAACAACCTACAATATAGATTCTTTTGAACTCTTTTTTCATGTTTGGATAATTAAAATACTTATTTCGTAATATGTTTAACTCCTTTTAAGTCTTTGAATTCACGGTCACCCGTTACAAATAATAGATTATTTTCTTGTGCATAACAATAGCCAACACCATCAAAGAAAGAAATATTTCTAGGCTTATTTATAAAACGAAACCTTTGTGCTTCTACCATAATTGACAAGGGGACACCACTAGTACATCTGGATAATTTTTCGACCCACATTTTTGCTTCATCTTGCCCATTATTTCTTAGAATGACACTATAAAATTCAGCGAGCGTAGTTGATGGAATAACAAATTCCTCCTTAAAAAGAAACGTAAATTTAGGATTTGCCTGTGCTATTTCCATTAAAGCATATGTATCCAGACAGTATTTTATTCCCACTTACTCACCAGCTTCCTTTCTTCTTTGAGCAATTGTTCTGTAGATTTATTGAATTTGATAGCCCCAAATAGTTCTTTTAAGATATTTGACTTTTTTTCAATATTAATGCTTATTTCTTCTCCTGGTTTTAACTTCATTTCTTTAACTTTATCATTAGGAATAATCAAGGCTAATGAATTCCCCCATTGTTTAGTTTTTGCTATCATTTATATCACCTATATGTATCATTGTATAATCTATAAGTATAACTCCTTAATAAGCTTTTTGGTGTGTCTGTTTTCTCAACAAGAACTCTTTTTTGGAGAAAGATGCAAAGTTTTAAAAGACTTAGAATTGAGCTTAAACATTATTTGCCTCTGTAGTTCAGTCCGGTAGAACGCTTCCATGGTAACTTCAAAAGCCATCTAGGAAGAGGCCATGGGTCCAAATCCCATCAGAGGCTTTCTATTACTTTATTTAAAAAAAATATCTAGTATTCGACCAGGAGGTTTACTTTCAATAATCCTGTCTAAAGATCTAAGCTCATTTTCTAGTATTCCGACTTTTGAGGGGTGTGCAAATGGACTTTGTTTACTCATTTCTAGAGCAGTTGTATAGTGCTGTCTAGCTTGTAAAAGAGATTTTCCTACTTCTTCTTCACTATAACCTCCTATTCGCAGTTGAATTGCATGATCTATACAATATTGAGCTTGGTACTCTAAACCCTTAACATCTAAAACATAGTCTCTTTTTTGTCTTTCTAGTTGTCTTTGTGCTTGAACTTCAGGTCTTTGTTCATATTCTTGGCAATATTCTTGATAATCTTGAATTAATTTTGCTGCTCCTATTGTTGCCTTTAGAACAACTGGAAACAGGAAATAGCCGGTTGTGGCCATAAATAAAGCACTTACGCAAAAATTACGAAGATTCCATTTTTGTTGGTTGTTTGTTTTCATGTTGTTTTACTCCTTATTGTTAATATCTTGAAGGTTCTAAACTATATTAAAGTTTTTACGATTATCTTAAGTTTTAACCGAAATATTTATATATTATTAGGCTAATTATTAACTATGGACAGAAAAGATAAAAAGATACTCTATGAGCTAGATAAAGACTCTAGGATGTCTTTCTCTCAAATAGGCAAGCGCATAGGTATGGCTCCGCTTACAGTCAGGTATAGAGTAAATAACATGGTGGAGAAAGGCATCATTCAGCAATTTGTGACGATTATCAATGTTACTAAACTTGGATATTCTTTTTACAAACTCCACTTAAAACTCCAAAATATAGATGAAAAGAAAAGAAATAGTATACTAGCTTATTTGGTAAAAGATCCTAGGGTTTCTTGGGTTGCCTCTTTCGAAGGCCCCTATGATTTAGCTTTTATAGCTCTTGTTAAGCATCAGTTAGAACTACAGG
>JAUXTV010000051.1 GCA_030679025.1 Candidatus Woesearchaeota archaeon | reverse complement strand
GAAAGTAGCTATCTATTGCAGAGTGTCGACACAAGAACAGACGACAGAGAATCAAAAACTTCGCTTAGAAGAATATGCACAAAGAAATAGTTGGGAGTATCAAATCTATGAAGAACAAGAGAGCAGCAGAAAGACACGGCCTATCAAAGCACTTGTTCTTAATAAACTAAGAGCAAGAGAATTTGATGGTGTATTAATATGGAAGCTTGATCGATGGGCAAGAAGCAGTCAAGAGTTAATCATAGAGATCAATGAACTCTATGAAAAAGGTATTAAGTTTATTTCTTTATCAGACAACATAGACTTAAGCACAGCAACGGGAAAGCTTCAATTTCAAATCTTAAGTGCCTTTGCTGAGTTTGAACGCAATCTTATCTCTGAGCGAACAAAAGAAGGCTTGTATCGTGCTAGGAAGCAAGGAAAGCAGTTAGGTCGACGACAAGGAAGCAAGGATAAGACTGCACGAAAGAAAGGTGGTTACTATCTTCGCTATATGAAGAAAGATTTACCTAACTAAACCTCCTCGTTCTATTTGTTTCTGTAGGGCTTTTAGTATTAAGTTTACTCCGTTTTTATTTTTCCAATAGGTGTTATTGTTTACAAATGAAAAGGGAAGTCTAAGATAATCTTTTCCTTTTTGTTTGTATTGCTCTGCATAAGATCTAAACGTCATAGAAGGATATACCCAAAAATCGTTTGTTCTGAGATCCACAAGGACAATAAAAAAGTTTAATGCCTGTGCTGATTTGTAGTCTTTAATAAAGAAGTCTCCCTCATCATCTTTAAAATCTCTGGACTTCACTTGTAGTTCTACTATTGCACCGTCACCCTTTCTTACTAACATGTCTATTCCTGTATCGACAACAGGTAGATATACTTCAAGATCATTATCTATAAGATGAGATGCAATCATCAATTCTGTCTTTTTCCCTTTATTCGAATTATTTTGTGTAACCATGGAAAAGCCAAAGAATGAAAAATTATAAACCTTTGCAAACAAACCCCCTCTGCAAAAAGTGCTTAATTCTTTATAAAGAAACATCCAGACAAACAAACATCCGTTTATTTGGTAACTTATTCCTACTATATGTCACGACCTTATATAAGTAAATTTTTACCGAAAGTTTTTTATAAATATATCAATTTCAGTGATATGGACAATGTTGGCACAAAAAGCCTGAAACCCCTAAAACGATTGTAACCCATTTCTCGTTTTGTGTCCACATCTTTCAAACGATTATAGGATGTGGAATCATAAAAATTAAAATTAGACGTAAATGGGATGATTATGATATAGGTGAAATTGATTTCGAAAAATTGGAAGGAATTCATTTCAGCAATATCGCTGGTGGTATTCAAAGGCCGATGCCACGCTTTTGGCCCTGTGCTTATGTTCTATGCACTGACGTTGAAGACGAGATTAACCACTCATGTGCGCATGGAAAACCATCACATAGGATAAAGGTGGTTATAGTCAAGATGGATAATAAGCCTAAGATTTATGAAAAGATAAAAGAAATAGCTCGACAATCAAACAGAGTCTAAAGAAGATTATAAGGTTCCTCTAATAAAGGTCTCAACTTGTGCTGTAATCTGACTCGGAGTCAAATTCGCTAATTCTAATATATAGACAACATTGCTTAAATTATTCATATTTGTAAAGCTTTCTCCAGAAGTCACATAATTAATACCCCAACGTTTGGAACTATTTGTAGAAATAGCGAACTCATCAAAGCGTCCTAATTGCTGTACATTAGCTGTAGTTCTTGTTTGAATTTGTTGTTCATCATGTATAAGAACAACTGTACCTAAAGCATTTATAATACCTTGTATAATTGCAACCTCGCCTTCAGTTTCATTTGCTAAAGATGCATAAATAATCGTAAGTTTTGATCGATTTGCTGCTGCACCTTCATTCGATGAGAGATAAGTCTCTCCATTGCCTATCGCTTGCGTTTCTTTGGAGCGCATACCGAGGTTCCATTCGTTGGTTCCAGTCTGTAATAACAATGAGAGATCATTCATCAACAAAGAACTGCTGCTTAAATTAACCATATTACTGTTTGCGGTAAGAGTAGCATTCAGATAGTTTGTGCCATCGCCGATATCGTCAAAAAAATTCAAATTACCAGCATCATCATCGGAATAATTTGCATTTCCTCCAACCATATGATAGAATCGAAGTTCATTATTGCTTGCATTTAATAATTCTACATTAAAAGTAAAGTTAAGATCAATGATGCCAGCAGTATCAGGAACAGAAGAGATATCCCAGTCAATATCAGTACGATAGGTAACGAATCCCGGATCATCAGTCTTGTCAAAATCTCCCACAACTAAACTCGTGCTTACACCATTTCTTGTTGGACCTGTAACATCTCCCGTATTATCAAAAGTAAGATATCCGTCCCAAGTGATGCCAGCCTCTAAACTAAAAGTTGGATCTATGGTAACAGGATAGACACGATTAGAATGCATAAGCCATTCATAGGATGTTTGTAAAGTGAGATAGAGTGTATTCTGTCTATTTTCAAGTACGTATGTTAACGGAATAGCAACACCATGTTTATCATAAGCAATGGGTTGAGCTAGATAAAAAGAAGTGTTGCCTTGTCTAATTTCGATGGGCTGATTAGTTATAGTAGTTGTTTGTTTATCCCACACTTGATTGTCTACAATGATCTGTGTTGCAACATCTACATCGACAATGAAAGAAACATCAAACGTAATGTCTCTGTTATTCTGAGAAAGAGTTGCTGCTGGTAATCCTTCTTTAGTGTGAATAATAAGATCTTCTTTGAACATTCTTGGTAGATAACGCAGAGAGAGATCAAAATTACTGGTAAAGGGAGTTGAGTAAAGCACTCTGTTATTGGTAACTTGCGCAGGACTGCGTTGGACAGAAGCAATATTTTGGCGTTGTCCTAATCCTTGAAAGTCTACACTTGAAGGTGTAAAGGTAAAAGAAACATCATTGACAGTGAAGCGCATAGTATTACTTTCATTAGCATAAGATTTCATCTGCATTTGATAGAGATTATCAACAACACAAAAATCATAACCATTCTGGCATGGTGTGCTATAAAAATTTTCGTCAATAGAACGCCAGAGACCATTATCTTGATAGTATTTTTGATAGGAGTAAAGAGTGTGTTCACAATTTGTTTCAGTGCAAGTTCTTTCCCAGTTTTCTCCTTGTTCTAAACCAGTCGGATTATCAATACCCATTTCTTCTGGTTTTGGTCCTGGGAGCGAAGGTTGTAAAGTAGTTACATCTTCAGCTTCAAGAGATTGTTCTTTGGTAAGATCTAAATTCTGCTGAGTCATGGGTAAATCATCAGTAAGAACTTCTTTTTCTGCAGGAGCAAGAGTCTCATCTTGATCGCTTTGATTCGTAGCGAAAGAAGTGTCCTCTGTAGTGGCTTGCACAAACAGTCCAATAACTAATAGAACCATCGAAATTGCTATAATCTGTTTAGTTTTCATATTACACCGTCACATTTAAGAGTCTGCTTCCGCTATACGTTTCATTAAACGCTGTTGCATTGACCACATAAGTTCCTGCTCCTCCATAAGTATATTGTTCAAAGATAAAAGCATCTTCAGAGACATTCAAAGGAATTTCAAAGTTACTAGTAAGAGTATTTGCATCACCCATATTCAATGTCCAGTTGACTGTGCGATCAAAACTGAGTTCATTGACTATCTCAAATCCCAAAACAACAGATAATCCATTAGTTGCTAATTGTGTAAGATTGTAGACATTGATATTTGATTGTGTATAAATCTTTAAATTACTAAGGTTAAGTTTACCAGCAGTATTCGAAGTAAATGTGAGAGTTATATTGCAATAGCCTTGCTCATCCGCTACACAAGTTGCTAGTTCTTCTTCAAGAATATCTGAGAAGTTAACAACACGTTCTGGGCCAATAAAGAAACCAGTTCCATTATAGACTTGTAAATGACTTCCTATATGCATCTTTACTTCACTTGGTCTTCGTGTAATTGTATAAGTTCCAGTCGTATCATCAGTACATGCAGATGAACTATCACAAGCAAAAGATTTCCAGCTAAATGACGATGAAGTTAAAGGTGATGTATCATAGGAACATGATTTCCAACTATCTTTAGTTGAATTATAACTACAATACATTTGGCTTGCACAACCAGTACCACTTCTACCAGAGCTATCACAAATAAAGAAGTTGACATCATCAGTTTCATCATTATCATCTATTTGTGCTTTGAACAGGACGAAGGTGCCTTGTTCTG
>JAUXTV010000005.1 GCA_030679025.1 Candidatus Woesearchaeota archaeon | reverse complement strand
CAGAGGTCTTACCTCTTACGACAAGTATGACTCTGCGGGCTCCAAAGAAGATCTCAACCTCGTACTCTTTCGATTTCCAGTCGAGCCAAAGATCTTGATATAGCTCGCTACTATACGAGCGTGCTGTGTAGTTATCATCTGAGTCTCCGAGTTTGGAACGCACTCGATTGCTATCCCAAGTTGCAAAGCCAAGCTGCCGCAGAAAGCTCACCAGTTGATCAAGCACCAGTACTGTCTTGACAAAATGGACCACTAACTTGGTCTTCGTCTTGCGGATACCTGTTGTTGCAATCATGTTTGTTTGTAGGCATTGTGACGGTGGCGCATCGAACGAATGGTCAGCTCATCATGAGCGGTGTCGTAGTCAACGAAGAGTCGATAGTCTCCGATGCGAATCTTGCCGACATCCCTGTGCTCGAGATGTTTTATATAGCGACGCACATTCTGCCGCACGTCTTTGTCAAACTTCTTGAGTAAGCGTGCTCGAGTCGACGCTTCCAATTTGTCGAGAAAATCCTGAGCCAACGGGTCCCAGATAATGAGTGTCATCGCACATGATACTTCTTCATAATCGCGTCGTGACTGATAAAGTCTTCGCGCTTGCGGCGACGTGATGCTTGAATCTCGGCGACAACATCGTCAGCAAGTTCCAACTTGTCTTCATCGTCGTTCTTGTGAGCAGTTCGTGCAGTGAGTGCGCGTTGCAGCTGTTGCACATCGCGCCTGAGACTGGCGACTTCCTTCTGAAGTTGTTGCAATACTTGTGTCATGAGGAGATGAGGGCAGCGGAGATTTATATAGTTTACGCAGCCTTCCAGATGGTTTGCTGGTCAAGTACAGTCTCAAGCACCATAAAAGATAAGAAGGAGTTCGACTTGGTAGTTTCTGGAGCACATCACTTCATAAGCGTTCCCCTGTATTGCATCGGCAAGGAGGTCTGAAGAGAAGTTGGCAAGGGGCTGCCGCATACTTTCCTTTTTTATCCAACCAACAGATAGCTTTTTAAACATCTATTTCTCAGTATCTATATGAGCTTCCACTTTTTCGAGAGATTAAAACGTAAGACTCCAGAAAGAAGTCATCCCACTAGACGGCTTGCTTCTCAATCAACAGAACAAGGCGTTTATTTACCGCTAGAATGGCAAAGCCCGATACAACAAGAACAGTTAGCATTAGCGGTTGTTGCTGATCAAGAAAGACTTAAATTCCTTAAGAAAGCTTTTGATACTACTTTTTTTACTCCACAAATAAATTATAAACTAAATACTCTGACTGATAAAGATGCTGCAAGTGCCTATTTTTTAGGCATTCATGAGTATCTTCGAACTAATATCCGCACCAGCCATTTTCTTTTCAAAGACACTTTATTAGCAGATGCCACTGATGCTTTAACACATTCTGTTTTCATGTCTCTTTTAGGCTATACAGAACTTATGCCTGCTACTCTTGTTCGTTCAGGAGTTACTCCTCAATCTTTAGAAGTTGCAGTTGCTTACAAAGTTCCTGGTTGGGATGGTGGATTTTTTGTTCGCGAAGGTCAGCACTTAGATGTTGGGAGCAGAGAACAACGCTATAGACATATCCCTAATCATGAAGTCATGCAAAGACTTAAACAGCTGCAAACACCAAGAATCAAATAAAAGAGCATACTCTTCTGCTGACTCTTTATTCGCCATCTTTATTAACTCTTTTTTCTTGACATTCTCATGCGCTTCAAAGAAAAGTTTATTCACAAATACTCCCAGTTAACTGATTTTGCCAGCTATCAACAGAGTGTTGCACAATTTTTACGACGTTCTATTAGAGTAAATACGTTAAAGATTTCTGTCAAAGCATTGCTTCAACAATTAACGCGCCAGGACTGGACTTTTGAATCTATTCCCTGGTGTAAAGAAGGATTTTATATGAGTGGAGAAAGAAGAGATATTGGCAATTTACTAGAGCATCAAGAAGGATTATTTTTTGTGCAAAGTAGTGTGAGTCTGCTTCCTGCAGTAGTATTAGATCCTCAACCAGGCCAGAGAGTTTTAGAATTGTGCGCTGCTCCTGGAGGAAAAACTACTCAAATGGCTGCGATGATGCAGAACAAAGGACAGATTATTGCTATTGACTCGAATAGCTTTCGTGCCACCATCTTACGCAAGAATTTACAGAGATGCGGCGTGACTAATGTTGATGTGTTGTGCATTGCTGCAGAAAGATATTTAGGCAATCCTTTTGACAAGATTCTTTTGGATCCACCTTGCTCTGCCTCTGGAACTATTAAAGGAGAAACTAAACAAACAAAAAAGACTTTACTTGAGTGGAATCCTAGAACTATTAAACGTTTAGCAAAATTACAAAAGAAATTAATCAAACATGCTTTCTCTTTGTTGAAACCTGGAGGCACACTTGTGTATTCTACCTGTTCTTTGGAGCCTGAAGAAAATGAAGCAGTAGTACAGTATCTTTTGGATAAAGTTGGTGGCAAGTTGGAAACGATTGATTTACCAATTAAAGCTGATCAAACTACAGGACTAAGAATCTGGCCACAGTATCAAGACACTGAAGGATTTTTTGTAGCTAAGATTAGAAAATAATTATTGTGTCCAGAACACTAGACGAATTACTTTTGCTGGAGTTGTTGCTATTAGCCTGCTGTCAGTATAGAGTGATTTATCCAAAGGCAAAGGATTAGAACAAGTACTTGCACTGTTACAAATTTCACAACGATAGTCATATCCTTTGGGTTGATTTTGCTGTACGAAGGTATCTATTGATGGACAGAGAGCTGCGCATTCTCCTGCTGCTGTTGGAGCTAACCCTTGAATGCAGGTACGCTGCGCCTCATTGGTGCTTATGCGATCCAAGATAAACGCTTGCGCTTCCTTGAGACTTTCCGGAGTTTCAGATTGCTGCGAAGAAGGTTTTGGTGTTACGACCAAGATTATTCCTAAGACTATAATAACTGCAATGACTGCCTCCAATGTTCTGACAAATCCTTTTTTGTTCATGTTACCAGACTCGAATATTAATAGTTGTTGTAGTTTGTGTGCCGTCTGCTGCTACTAGATTCGTGTTTGCTTCTTTTACAAAGACATCTGCTTGCTGTGCTGGCTCTTGACCACCGATGATCTTATTACCATCTTGATAAATTGCAAATTCTTTTTGGAGAGGATATGTCCAAGTACTTTTGATAGCATTATAGTCTTGTGTACTTAATAAAGTTATTTTACTTTGCTGCAGACCTTGATGAGTGATGGTTGCGCCTAATACTGCAGCGCACGCTATGGGATCATTTAAGGGAGTACAAGTTATTTCCATTTGAGTTGACTCTTGTACAGTGTTTGTTGTTCCGAATAGTTTGAACTGGGTATTATCACAATTGATTGCGTTACAATTCCATCTTACAGTGGTTGCAGGGAGAGGAGAAACTATAAATATATTACTTGGTGGAGGTCTGATGCTAGTTAAACGCATAGTATCAGCTTCTATTTTAATTTCCACTGGACTGCCTGTACCATAGAGTGCTTGAAAATGTTCTATGAAGAGAGGAGTTTCATGGACAAACCATTGCGTTTCTTTAGTGAATTGTTGCTCTACGAGATTAATCAAAGTATCTTGATTATGTTCTGGACGCGCGCCTGGCTTGAGAAAGACGAATAAGGCTGTAATAGCTACAATAAAGATACCCATACTAATACTCCAATCAATGTAGTCTAATCCTTTTTTTCCCCTCATAGAATACTTCCTTTTACTGTGGTGATAATTAAGGCTGCAACAGTCATTAAAATTAAAGCATGTAATATTCCTTGCTTGATAGTGCCTTCAGAGAATTTTCCAATCATAATACCTGCAAAGAATCCTTGGATCATAATTAAGCCAAAGAATGTAGCATTTAAGTTAAACTCTCCAGGCGTGCTGCCTCCAACAGAGAGATTGCCTAACTTAGGGAATAACCATAACTGCAAGATGAGCATGATGACAATGAATATAAAATAGACAATGTATCCCTGCATTATTTGTGAATAGACTGATGATTTTCTTTCCTCACGCATCTTCTTGATGTTTATGACAGATTCTACAACAGACTCCAAAACATTAGAAATATCTCCGCCGCTTTGCTCTGCTTCAACTAAAATAGAGACTGAACGTTTGATAACTCGATTATTAGTATCTGCACTGAAAGTAAGCAAGGCTTTTCTTGTTGGGATTCCCCATTCAATTTGATGCGCTAATTTTTTTAAGTAAGGACTTAATGCACCAAAATCTTTCTGAGCAATATTCATAATGGATCGAGGAATGGAAACACCGGACTTGACAGATTCCACTAAGGTACGAGCGAACTCTACGAATTTCAATTCAATTTCTTTTTGCCTTTTGTTTTCTGCGAAAAAATCTATCCAAAAATGCAACCATCCTAAAGACAGGACTACTATAGCAATAGGCCAAAATGGACGTTGATTCCAAAAGAGATAGACATCACCAGCTACAGCTAACAGAGAGATTAAAATTTCTATCATGTAACTGAGTTTGAATTTGTTCATTTGTCCGGGTTGATAATGTTGAGGAATAAAATAAATGCTACATTCAGGAATGGAATAACTACATATGTTCCTGCTTTAGCCAAAGTATTCACTGAAAATCCTCCAATAGTTCCTCCTAAAATATTAATAATAGCCAAAGTCACAATAAATAACAAGGGGGCTGCAATCAAGACTGCGGTGTAAATATCTGAATAGGTTGCTAGTGTCTCTATATATTTTTTTCTTTCTAATCTATAAGCATTCATAGTATCATCAGCCATACTTCTGAGATAAGATTTTAATGATCCTCCAGATTCTATAGTTGTTGTAATACCAGTTAAGACATCTTTCCATTGCTTGGAAGGAGTTGTAGATGCAACAGTCTTCAAAGCTGTAGACAAATCATATCCAAATAAATTGACATAATTTACAATTCTCTTTACGTCACTGTCCAAACCTTTGTACTCATTTGCGTTTAATAATAATTTAAACATAGCCATGGGTTCAGCACCAGAACCAGCAATAGTAGACATGTGAATAATAGCAAAAGGCAAATCATTTTTTATTTGATGACTTCGCTTACTGACTACAGTAGCAGGATACACTGCAAAAATAACACCACAGACAACTGTTAATCCTATACCTATTAAGACAGCAAACAGAATAGTCGTACTTAGTGTAGCTTGCACAAGTCGTGCTGCTAGAACTGTGCCGATGGAACCAATCAAGAAAGTAATCAGCAGAGCAAACACCATCATGTTCAGATAGGTTTGTGACAAGACTTTCACGCTTGCCATACGCAATTGATGTGTAATATTTTTAGCAAAGGCAGGAAAGAGATGTTCGATTCCTTGTGCAGAAGAACCTACAAAAGTGTTAGCAACTTTTCCAAAGGCATTAGGCTTGTAGACAGTATACTCGACTTGCAAGGGCTGCTGCTTTTTTGGCGCTTTCAAACGCTCAAGCACTTTAGGATCTGCATTAATGTCTCGCAAGTATTGCTTTCGTTTCTTTTTCGATACCATATATTTATTAGAGTGTACATTGTCCATGATCAGAGATTAAATTTGCGGATTATTTCTTGCGGGGTTTTATAATAAGCATTAATTATTTTTTGCACTTCGCGATAGTCCATAATATTTCTTTTGTATAATTCTATGAATAATTTTGTTCTTCTGGAAAATTCCTGCTGCAAATACTCAGGAGACAAGCCAAATTCCTGCACTAACTTATTGAACATAACACTCTCAGTCTTGAAAAAGAAGGAATCAGTTTTAGGATCCCAGACAAAAGGAGTATTAGTTATTGCTTCTCCCTTATCGCTGACTGAGACAATTTCTACGACTGCCTTGACTCGACGCACTTCTTCACCCTGCACATGCACTTGCCCCATGATGCAAACAATATCAATGGTTTCGAGCAGAGAACCTGACAAGTTAATAGGCTCATTTTCCAATCTGCGAATCATGGTGTCTACATCTTCAGCGTGGAGAGTACAAGCTACAGCATGACCAGAGGCTGCTCCCTGGAACAAGACATAAGCTTCTTTTCCACGAATCTCACCTACAATAACATAATCTGGACGCTGACGGAAACTTGCTTTCAGAAGCGCGAACAAATCTATTTCACCGACATTGCCTTCCGAGCCTACACCAGTGGCTTCACGTGCGACTGAGGGTAACCAGTTTTCGTGTAAGATTGAAAGTTCATGCGTGTCTTCTATGGAAACAATTCTAGATTCTGGCGGAATGAAAAAAGCTAAAGTGTTCAACAAAGAAGTTTTCCCAGATCCAGTTCCTCCGATGACTAAAAAACTAGCTTCGTGTTCTATAACCAACCAGAGATAAGCTAACATTTCTGGAGAAACAGTTTTGAGTTTCAATAATTTGACAGGACTGTAAGGCTCAGTAGTAAAACGTCTGACTGTGAATGTAGGCCCCCTTGTTGAGATATCTTGGGTATATG